>NZ_JBGMOE010000011.1:0-21789 GCF_041424195.1 Tardiphaga sp.
CGTTGCTTCTTCCACTACATCAAGTTCCCCGACATCGACACCATGAACCAGATCGTCGAGGTCCATTTCCCCGGCATCAAGCATCGCCTCGTCTCCGAAGCGATGCGTATTTTCTTCGAGGTCCGCGACGTGCCCGGTCTGAAGAAGAAGCCGTCGACGTCGGAGCTGCTCGACTGGCTGAAGCTGCTGGTCAATGAAGACATGTCGCCGGAGATGCTGCGGGAGCGTGACCCGCGCAAGCTGATCCCGCCGCTGCATGGCGCGCTGCTGAAGAACGAGCAGGACGTGCACCTGTTCGAACGGCTGGCGTTCTTGAACCGCCGGGAAGTCTGAGCCAGCCATCGAGGTATACAGCCCTCACGGAAAACCGCCCTTAGAGGCGGTTTTTTAGTACCTATTTTGTGAATTATACCCAAATTCGGTATACATAAATCAGTTCTCATCCCCGAATTATTGAGATATCGTCCCTCCAAACGCTGATCCTGTATACAGGCAGGACTCAAGAATTGCGCCATGGAGGAATACGATGCCCGCTTCATTCCCGCTGAACGCCTGGTACGCCGCCGCCTGGGATGCCGACATCAAACACCAGCTGTTCCCGCGCACGATCTGCGGCAAGCATGTAGTGATCTACCGACGCTCCGATGGCGGCGTCAGCGCGCTGGAGGATGCCTGTTGGCACCGGCTGGTGCCGCTCTCCAAGGGCCGCCTGGAAGGCGACACGGTGGTCTGCGGCTATCACGGGCTGAAATACAATGCGCAGGGCCGCTGCACCTTCATGCCCTCGCAGGAGACGATCAATCCCTCCGCCTGCGTGCGCTCCTATCCCGTGGTCGAGCGGCATCGCTTCATCTGGCTGTGGATGGGCGACCCTGCGCTGGCCGATCCCGCTTTGGTGCCGGACATGCATTGGAACGACGATCCGCTATGGGCCGGCGACGGCAAGACGATTCATGCCAAGTGCGACTACCGACTCGTGGTCGACAATCTGATGGATCTCACCCACGAAACCTTCGTGCACGGCTCCAGCATCGGCCAGGACGACGTCGCAGAAGCGCCGTTCGATGTCACCCATGGCGACAAGACCGTGACGGTGACGCGCTGGATGAAGGGCATCGAGGCGCCGCCATTCTGGGCCGCGCAGTTGCGCAAGCCCGGCCCGGTCGATCGCTGGCAGATCATTCACTTCCAGGCGCCGAGCACGGTGAATATCGACGTCGGCGTCGCACCGGCCGGAACCGGCGCGCCGGAAGGCGATCGCTCGCAGGGCGTCAACGGCTTCGTACTCAACACCATGACGCCGGAAACCGAGACCACCTGCCACTATTTCTGGGCCTTTGTGCGCAACCACCGCATCACCGAGCAGAAGATCACAACGGAAATCCGCGAAGGCGTTGCGGGTATTTTCCGCGAGGACGAGATCATTCTCGAAGCGCAGCAGAAAGCGATGAACGAGAATCCCGACCGCGTATTCTACAATCTCAATATCGATGCCGGCGCCATGTGGTGCCGGCGTGTGATCGACCGCATGGTAGCGAAGGAAACTACGCCGCCCACACTGCAGGCGGCGGAGTGAGACCATGAGCGAATCCGAACGCTCCGTCTCGCAGACCGTCCGCGCGCAGCTGGCCCTTCGCGACATGATCCTGTCCGGCACGCTGCGCCCGGGCGAACGCATCAGCGAGCTGCAGGCTGTGGAGATCACCAGCGTGTCGCGCACCCCGGTACGCCTCGCACTGGTCCGCCTGGAAGACGAAGGCCTGCTGCAGGCGATCCCGTCCGGCGGCTTCATGGTGAAGGCGTTTTCCGAACGTGACATCCTCGATTCCATCGAGCTGCGCGGCACGCTGGAAGGCCTCGCCGCGCGCTTCGCCGCCGAGCGCGGCGCCAGCGCACGCAATCTCGAGCCGCTCAAGGAATGTCTGTCCGATCTGGATCAGCTGGTGCGGCAGGATCCGATCTCGGTGGAGGCTTTCTCGGCCTATGTCACCATGAATGCGCGCTTCCATGCGCTGCTGACCGATCTCTCCGGCAGCGCCCCGGTGATCCGGCAGATCGATCGTGTCTCGGCAATGCCCTTCGCGTCGCCGAGCGCGTTCGTGATGGCACAGTCCGCACTCCCGGAGGCGCACAATATTCTCCTCATCGCGCAGGAGCATCACCGCATCGTCGTCGACGCCATCGAGAACCGCGAAGGCGCGCGCGCCGAAGCCGTGATGCGCGAACATGCGCGGCTGGCCGTGCGCAATCTGCGGCTCGCTTTGCGCAATCGTACGCATCTCGATTTGCTGCCGGCACTGGCGCTGCTGACATCTGCGCCAACGGACTAAGGGAGACACATCATGCGTTTTGCAGAACACTGGATGTGGTGCAGCGTCGACGCCGTCCGCGATGTGACGCCGGGTATCCGCGAGATCACGCTGCGACCGGACGTGCCGTTGACGCCCTATCCGCCGGGCAGCCACATCAACGTCAATCTCCTGATCGACGGGCAACCGCAGACGCGGTCCTATTCGCTGGTCGGCGAACGCGCGAGTGACACGCTGCGCATCGCTGTACGGCTGGCCCCAGATAGCCGCGGCGGCTCGCAGGCGATGTGGGCATTGCAGCCTGGTGGACGGCTGGAAATCTCCAGCCCATCGTCGCTATTCGATATCGACTGGGCCCGCAAAACCTATTGCCTGATCGCCGGCGGCATCGGCATCACGCCGATCACCGGCATTGCCCATGCGCTGCGCAAGCGATCTGTCGACGTGCGTCTGCATTATGCCGTCCGGTCCCGCCAGGACGCCGCATATCTCGACGAAATGGGCGCGCTGCTGGGCGAACGATTAAGCGTTCACGCCAGCGATGAAGCTGCACGACTGGACCTCGATGCCACATTTGGCGCCCTCCCCGCCGACGCCATCGCGATCATGTGCGGCCCAATGCGGATGCTGGAAGCCGCGCGGCATGCCTGGAACAGCGCAGGCCGTGCACCGGCCGACCTGCGCTACGAGACCTTCGGGTCAAGCGGCCTGCTGCCAACTGCGGAATTCCGCGTGCGACTGAAAGGCTCCGGCGCCGAGATCGTTGTGCCGCAGAACCGTTCGATGCTCGACGCGCTGAATGATGCCGGACATGAGGTGATGTCGGATTGCCAGCGCGGCGAATGCGGCGTCTGCGCCATCGATGTTGTCGCCGTCGACGGCGAGATCGATCATCGCGATGTGTTCTTCAGCGACCACCAGAAACAGGGCAATGCAAAGATCTGCCCGTGCGTCTCGCGTGTCGTCGGCACGGTGACCGTGGATACGCTGTATCAGCCTGACGCTGGCTGAGCGTCAGCGCGCACTGCGCAGCGATGCGATCATGGAAACGATGGCGAGCAGGATGACGATCGCGCCATAGACATAGGCGACGACATCCAGTCCGGCATATGGCACCGTCAGGCCGGCAGCCAGCGCCGGCAGGCTGAATGCCAGATAGGACAGCACATAGAACGTCGCCAGCAGGCCGGCGCGCTGATGCGCTTCGGCCGTCGGCAGCAAGGTGCTCAGCGAACCGGCGAATGACGCACCGAAACCAAAGCCGGCGATTACAGCACCGACAAACAAAGCGGCCACGCTGTGCTGCCAGATGCCGAGCAGCGAGACGGCAACACCCAGCGAGAGCGCGGCAGTGCCCAGCAACAGCAGCCGCCGCGCCGGCAACTGTCGGAGAGCACCGACGGTCAGCGCTGCGGACAGCATGAGCGTCGCCACGACGACGCCGCCGACCCACGGCGCGCTCACGCCCATGGTCGTCGCCACCACGGTTGGCATCAGCGACAGATAGAAGCCACCCAGTGCCCAGGTAGCGGTCGTGGCCGGCGCGACACGCAACAGCGCGGCCCGCGACTGGCTGGGCACGCGCACATTCGGCCGCAGCGATGCGAGCGCACCAGTCTTGCGCGAAACGGTCTCGGGCATCACGAACAGCAGCACCATCATCAGGGCCGTCAGCCCGAACAGCACCTCGTAGACGAGATGCAGCGGATCAGGCGCGAAAGTGACCAGCGCCGCCGCACCGAGTGCGCCGACCATCAGGCCAAGAAAGGCGGTGACGCTGTTAAGCAAGGGTCCACGCCTGCGGTCGGTGTCGAGGATTGCCGCGCCGAGCGCGGTGGTCGCCGTGCCGACGCACAGGCCCTGCACCGCCCGCGCCAGGATCAGTTGCCCGACATCACTGGCATAGGAGAACAGGATCATCGCGATCGCATTCAGCAAAAGACCGCCGAGAATGACCGGACGGCGCCCGACATAATCCGACAGGCCGCCGACCGTCAGCAACGCTGCCAGCAGGCTGATCGCGTAGACCGCGAACACCAGCGTGATCATCAGCGGCGAGAGGTGCATGGACTGCTGGTAGAGCCGGTATAGCGGCGTGACGGCGCTGCTGCTGGCCGCGACCAGCGCGGCCCCGACGAAACTGAAGGCCGTCATGGCGGATGGTTTCAGCACCCAACCGGCTCTGCCGGGCAGTGCTTGAGCATTGGAAACACAGGTCTTTTCGGCGCTGCCTTGCATGGCTCGTTCCTAAAAGCTAAATAATTGCATTAGGCATCTAGGTTGGCCCAGGCCTTAATGCAAATATTTTGCGTTAAGAATCTCGGGTTTCTTGTGCATGCTGCGATTGCCGGAGAATGACGTGACGGTGAAGGAACGGGTCCGGATCGGTGGACGCAGCGCGCGGATACAGAGCGCCGTGCATGATGCTGTCCGCAAATTGGGGGCACTTTCCACCCGAAACCAGATCACCGTGCCGCAGATCGCTGCCGAGGCTGGCGTGACACCATCGACCATTTATCGGCGCTGGGGCGATCTGTCCGCGCTGCTTGCCGACGTCGCCGTGGCGCGACTGCGGCCGATCGCCGATCCCGACGACACCGGCGCGGTCGAAAGCGACCTGCGCGCCTTCATCGAGCAATATGCCGAAGAGATGTCGTCTCCCGTCGGCCAGGCGCTGATGCGGGACGTATTGTCGACGTCGCGCCAGGGCCTGCCCGGTGCCTGTGCCGGCTTCACCTGCGATCACCTCACCACCATCAACGCGCGCGCCAAGGCACGCGGCGAGACGCCGTTCGATATCGACGAGGTTATCGACCATGTGGTGGCGCCGATCATCTATCGCGTGCTGTTCAGCGACCGGATCCCGACGCCGGACTATTGCAACCGCCTGCTCGACCGGATTTTTCCGCCGGCGTGAACCGGATACTCCGTCCTCATGGTGAGGAGGCGCCATTTGGCGCCGTCCCGAACCATGAATGTCGATAGACACCTTCGAGACGCCGGAGTGCAGTCTACGAACGCGGCTTCTCATCCAGCTGATAGGTCAGATGCGCCTTCACCGTCGGCCATTCGCCGGGGATGATGCTGTAGACAACCGTATCGCGCATCGTGCCATTCGGCGCGATCTGGTGGTTGCGCAGGATACCATCCTGCTTGGCACCGAGGCGCTCGATGGCGCGGCGGGACTGGTGGTTGAAGAAGTGCGTGCGGAATTCCACCGCGATGCAATCCAGCTTCTCGAAAGCATGGCCGAGCAACAGCAACTTGCACTGCGTGTTGAGCGCGGTGCGCTGGACCCATTTGCCGTACCAGGTCGAGCCGATCTCGACCCGGCGGTTGGCGGCATCGACATTCATGTAAGTGGTCATGCCGGCGATCTTGCCATCGGCATCCTTCACCGTGAATGGCAGCATCGCGCCTGATGCCTGCAGAGCCAGCCGACGGTCGATCTCGGCGCTCATCTTGTCGGGCGTCGGGATCGCCGTGTACCAGATCTTCGAGAGGTCGCCTGACCGGGCGGCCTCGATCAGGCCATCGCAGTGATCTTTCGCAAGGGGTTCGAGCCGGGCGTGAGGGCCAGAGAGCGTTACAGGTTCAAGCCACGGCATCGATGATCCTTCGTTCTACTTATTGAGGAAGTTGAGCGGCAATCCACCGCGCGGCCAGTCCATGGCGATCAGCTCACCCTTGCCCGACAGCGTGATGTAAGCCGTCTTCAGCTCGGGTCCGCCGAATGCGATATTCGTGGTGACGCGGTCGCCAGTTTGTATCTGTTCCACCAATTTTCCATCCGGCGCAATCACCGAGATGCATCCGCTGACCAGCGTTGCAACGCAGACATTGCCGGAGGCTTCGACCGCGAGGGAATCGAACATCTGATAACCGCCGAGGCCCGCGATGGGACGGCCACGCTCGCCGCGATAGATCACGTCAGCCGGCTTCACCTCGCCGGGTGCGCCAATATCAAAGGCCCACAGCCGCGCGGTCGGCGTCTCGGCCACATAGACGGTCTTCTCATCGGGCGACAGACCAATGCCGTTGGCCGGCAGCATGCCGAAATGGCCTTCGACCACCTCCGTGGCCCCCGGCTTCATGTAATAGAACGCGCCGACATCCATATCGCGATGCCGCCGTTTGCCGAGATCGGTGAACCAGAGTCCGCCCTGCTTGTCGAACACCAGGTCGTTCGGCCCCTTCAACGGATGCGCGCCGCATTTGTCGAACAGGGTTTCGACCTTGCCGGTGGAAAGATCGACGCGCTGGATCGAGCCACCGATATATTCGTGCGGCTCCGGCGCGCCGGGCATGATGGCCCCGCGCGACGGCGCCCAGCTGAAACCGCCATTGTTGCAGAGATACATCTTGCCGTCCGGGCCGAGCGCGGCGCCATTCGGGCCGCCGGGAATTTTCGCCACCACTTCCTTGCGGCCATCGGGCCAGACCCGCGTCAGCTGCTGCGCGCGGATTTCAACCAGGATGACGGAGCCGTCCGGCATCACCACCGGGCCTTCGGGAAATGCGAGATCGGTGGCGAGGACACGGATGTTGGGGCTGGACATGGAAACTCCCTGACATTTTCTTGGTTTGTTATCGCACCCTTTGCGGGTGACGCAGCGTGACCAAAGTAGAGCAAACATGTCCCGCGCTGCCAAGCCGCGCAAATGCATGGCCACTTGCATGGAACTTCCATTCGGCTTTAGCTGCGACCAACGATAACGCGAAAAGCCCGAGGAAACACGATGCCGACCGACACCGCAGCTGCGCCTGAAGCCGATGACGAAGTGCTCTACGCTGTCGCCGATGGCATCGCGACCGTCACGCTCAACCGCCCGCAACGGTTGAACACGATCTCGCGCGAGATGCTGTCGCAGCTCAGCGAGATGTTCCTGAAAGCGGACGCCGATCCGGACGTGCGCGTGGTTATCCTGACCGCCGCTGGTCGCGCCTTCTGCGCCGGGCTCGACATGGCCAGCGCCACCAAGGGCACCGGCATCGGCTCCGCCAACGATGCCAACAACAGCCGCACCACGCTCGACCTCAAGACCGCGCCCCCGATCGTGATGTTCAACATGGAGAAGCCGACGATCTGCGCCATGAATGGTGCTGCCGCCGGCTATGGCATGGACGTCGCACTCGGCTGCGACATGCGCATCATGGCAGAGAGCGCAAAATTCGCGGCCGCCTTCGTCAAGCGCGGCGTGGTGCCGGAATCCGGCGGTACCTGGTTTCTCCCGCGCATGATCGGCTGGGCGAAGGCAGCCGAACTGATCTTCACCGGCCGCACACTGTCAGCACGCGAGAGTCTCGCGATGGGCCTCGCCAACGAGGTGGTACCCGATGCCGAATTGATGACGCGCGCCAATGCCGTTGCGGCCGAGATCGCCGCCAATGCGCCGCTCGCAGTGCAGGCAGCCAAACGCATGATGCGCTCAGGTCTGTCCGAGAGCTTTGGCGACCACGTCCATCACGTGTTCCTGCAGTTGCTGCCGCTGTTTCGCACAGCGGATTTCCGCGAAGGCATGGCCTCGTTTCTTGAGAAGCGCCCAGCCAAATTCACCGGCAACTGAGCGCGGCGCACAAACATATGGCGCGGCGTTGTGCGCCGCGTCATGCTTTACTGATTGAGCCAGCTTTCCAACTTCAAGGCTTGGTGCATACTCCCGGCATTCGAGCCGCATCATGAAACCTGCGCAGACGGGCCGATGCGGTTGATCGAACCACAGGGAGGACACTTGACCATGCAGCATGACTGGAAATTTCTGCGCGCAACTTTGCTCGCCAGCGTTGTCGTCGCCCTTACATCCACTGCGAGCCATGCCCAGAAGAAATATGACACCGGCGCCACCGACACCGAAATCAAGATCGGCAACATCATGCCGTATAGCGGCCCGGCTTCCTCCTATGCGACCATCGGAAAAACCGAGGCCGCCTATTTCAAGATGATCAACGAGAAAGGCGGCATCAATGGCCGCAAGATCACCTTCATCAGCTATGACGACGGCTACAGCCCGCCGAAGACAGTGGAGCAAGCGCGCAAACTGGTCGAGAATGACGAAGTGCTGTTCATCATGAACCCGCTGGGCACGCCCGGAAATACGGCGATCCAGAAATACATGAACACCAAGAAGGTGCCGCAGCTATTCGTCTCGACGGGCGCCGCGAAATGGGCCGATCCGAAAAACTTCCCGTGGACCATGGGCTGGCAGCCGAGCTACCAGGCCGAGGCGCGCATCTACGCACAATACATCATGAAGAATCATCCCGGCAAGAAAGTCGGCGTGCTCTATGCCAATGACGACTTCGGCAAGGATTACATCATCGGGCTGCACGAGGGATTCGGCGACAAGGCCAAGGACTACATCGTCAGCGAAGTACCTTACGAGACCGCGTCGCCGACGGTGGATTCGCAGATCGTGCAGATCAAGGCAGCCAACCCCGACGTCTTCATCAACATCGCCACGCCGAAATTCGCTGCACAGGCGATCAAGAAGGTCGGCGAGATGGGCTGGAAGCCCGTTCATATCGTCACCAATGTCTCGGCATCGGTGGGCAGCGTGATGAAGCCCGCGGGCTATGCCAACTCGCAGGACGTGCTGAGCGCGGCCTACATGAAGGATCCCAAGGATCCGACATGGAAGAACGATCCCGGCATGCTGGAATGGTCGGCCTTCATGGACAAGTACTATCCCGAGGGCGACAAGGAAGACGGCGCTACCGTATTCGGCTACGGCGTGTCGCAAGGCATCGTCCAGGTGCTCAAGCAATGCGGCGATGACCTCACCCGCGAGAACATCATGAAGCAGGCCGCCAATCTCAATATGGAGATCGGCATCTATCTGCCGGGCACCAAGATCAAGACCAGCCCGACGGACTTCAGCCCGCTGGAGCAACTTCAGATGCAGCGGTTCAAGGGCGAAAGCTGGGAGCTGTTCGGTCCGCTGATGTCGGGTGAGAAGAACTCGTAAGCGATACGCTCCGGCGTCCCCTCTCCAGCACCAGAGGGGACGCACACGCGCTGAGCCACGCGCTCTCGTTGCTGGCCCCCTCTCCTCAATCGTGCATACTCGGCGCAAGTCGTGGCGATCGATGTCCACCCAGATGGACCACACCGCGGATATACCAAACGTCAGAGGAAACGATGCTCAAGACACTGCCCCGCCTGACGGCTCTCGCGCTTTCCGCGCTCATGCTCGGCGCGCTGGCCACGCCATCTCGCGCGCAGAAGAAATACGATCCGGGAGCCAGTGATACCGAGATCAAGGTCGGCAATATCATGCCCTATAGCGGGCCTGCCTCGTCCTATGCCTCGATCGGAAAATCGGAAGCGGCCTATTTCAGGATGCTGAACGACCAAGGCGGCATCAACGGCCGCAAGATCAACTTCATCAGCTATGACGATGCCTACTCGCCGCCGAAGACGGTGGAACAGGCGCGCAAGCTGGTCGAGAGCGACGAAGTGCTGCTGCTGTTCAACCCGCTGGGCACCGCGACCAATTCCGCAATCCAGAAATACATGAACCTGAAGAAGGTGCCGCATCTCTTCGTATCGTCCGGCGCCTCGAAATGGGCCGACCCAAAGCACTTCCCGTGGACCATGGGCTGGTCGCCCAGCTACCACAATGAGGGGCGCATCTGGGCTGCATGGATCCTGAAGAACCATCCCGATGCGAAGATCGGCGTGCTGTTCCAGAACGACGATATGGGAAAGGACTATTTCAGCGGCGTACGTGAGGGGCTCGGCGACAAGGCCGACAAGATGATCACGGTGCAGGCGAGCTTCGAGACCAGCTCACCGACAGTAGATTCGCAGATCGTCCAGATCAGAACCGCCAATCCCGATGTGTTCCTGAACATCGCTTCGCCGAAATTCGCCGCGCAGGCGATCAAGAAGGTGGCCGAGCTGAACTGGAGGCCGGTGCAGATGCTGGTCAACGTGTCGCAATCGGTCGGCTCGGTGATCAAGCCCGCAGGTTTCGAGAATGCGCAGGGCGTGATCAGCGCGGCCTATATGAAGGACCCCACCGATCCGCAGTGGAAGGACGATCCGACCGTCAAGGAATGGCTTGCCTTCATGGACAAGTATTATCCGGACGGCGACAAGAACGACATCTACACGCTGTATGGCTTCGGCATCGCGCGCACGCTGGCGCATATTCTCGAACGTTGCGGTGACACGCTCACGCGAGAGAATGTGATGAAGCAGGCCACCAGCCTCGATTATGAGGTCGGCATCTTCCTGCCCGGCACCCGCGTCAAGACAAGCCCCACCGACTACAGCCCGCTGCAGCAATTGCAGATGATGCGCTTCAAGGGCGAGCGTTGGGAATTGTTCGGGCCTGTGCTGAGCAGCGAGTGACGCCTGCCTACTTCGCAGCGTCCTTGGCAGCCGGCGCGGGCGCATCCTTCGCGGCAGCTGGAGCATCCTTCGCAGCCGGCGCGGGCTTATTCTGCGCCGCCTGCAAGTCCTCTACCGTCTTCTGCAGAGCTACGACCGTCGCCTTCAGCGCTTCCACCTGCCGATTGGCAGCATCCAGCCGCTGTTGCTGATCCAGGCGCAGCTTGCCCAGCGTCTGCTGCAGGAAGTTGACATTGCTTTGCAGGCAGCTGGTCCGGCGCTCCATGGTCTTTTCGACCGTGCAGATCTCGATTCCCGGCACGTCCTGCGCCTGCGCCTTGGCGGCGCCCAAAATAGTCAGCAATGTCATTGCAAGAATTGTTCGGCCGCGCATCGTTCCCCCATCGTTCCCGTCATACAGCCAGACCAAGCGGTTCTGGCGCCCGGCTGTCAACCAGGCGTGATGGGAACGAAGAAGATGTCCGCCCGTTCCTTGGACCGGAGCATCTCATGGCGACGCGTGAACGACGGCTGGCTGAATTCGATGGCCGGGGTGATCCTGAGCCTCATCTGACGGTGCAAGTGCTGTGCGAGGACCACAGCGGCACCTATCAGCTGCCCTTCGCTTGCCGGTTCGTCGAGGGCGAATGGCGCAATGCCGAGACCGGCAGCATGGTCGAGGCACGCGTGGTCGGATGGCGGCTGCCACGTACGGTGTGATGGCCGCTTCCCTGTTTTGGAGTGCTGGCGGCGCGCGGCTGGGCGGCGTTTACGCGTACAGATACCCGACCGGCTTGCCTTCGGTCCGCAGCGGGCGAATATCCTTCCGTGTGATGATCTTGGCCGCCAAGCCGTCGATTTCGTCTCGTTGGGTCGGCGTCCAGCTGCGGAGCTTCTCCATACCCTTCAGAAGGCCCAGCCGGAGGACTTGCGTATTTTCGCTCATCCCGATGAGGCTGGTCGAATTCTTGCCCGCCGTCACTACATCACCGGCCGCAAGTTCGAATGTCTTCCCCGCACTATCCCCGAATTCGGCCATGCCGCGAATGACGCGATAGATAACGACTTCGCCTTTTGCGAAAGAGGCGGCGTCCGCTCCCGAGGTGCTCTTCGGCAGGAGGGATTTGCCATGCGGGTCGGTTGCGATGATGTGACCCGTAACAAGATGGCCGCTCGGAATCTCGATTCCGATATCGCGCACGTAAACAGGCATGGCCGATTTGACCGTACTATCGGCCAGCGGCTTGAAAAGCGCATCCAGCGCCAGCGGATCCTGAAGCCAGAAGCCTCCATCTTCAGGGCGATCGTGCATCGCGTGAGTCCAGGCCATACGAGGTGTCTCGGCTTCGTTGATCTGATCCGGACTCACGATCGTCGGGTTCGGGAAGGTGGTCGGATCGGTCACGAAGGCTTCGAGAAACTTGCCGGAGTAGCCCATGGAGAGTGCATCGGGCACGACCGTCTGCGGCGTCTTCAGGTTCTCCTCAGTAGACAATCCCGACCAGGTGTAAAACAGCTGACGATGAACGATCGCGCTTTGCAGCATCACTGCGCCAGGGCCGACATTATAGAAGCGCCCGTCGTAATCGAAGGTGAACATGCCCGAGGTGACCAGCACGAGCTGGAAGCCGCCGGGAGGCAGATGCAGATGGAAATCGGTGGGACCAGTATCTTCGCGATAGATCGGCAGATTGGTCGCCACTTCATGGAGAAGGAAGGTTTCGTTGTTGGCGTGAAAGCCCTCATTCGCGCGGCTGTAGAGTGCCTGCGGGCGATAGGTTGCCTCGTATGTCGTGTCCTTGTGGCGATCGATGGCTACGAAATCCCCGTGATTCAGGCGGAGAGGATCGCCAGACGGGCGCGTAAGCCCAGGCTCTTTGAGGTCGATCGCAGCATGTACATTCATGGGACCCTCCAACGTGTTCAAATAAACACCCGAGGACCGAACTGTGACTGGCGCGCAATCGATCGGCAGCCAACGCAATGCGGCTCGCGAGAAATTGCTGCTATGCGAAAATCGCGCCAGCGGTTCGCGCAGGCGTTTTGATACCAATTGAGATACCCGGCGACGGATTTAGGGCTCAAATCACACGGAGACGCGGCGATGGCCTACAATTTCTGGGTACAAGTTGAGCAAGCCCTGCCCGATCTGTAAGCCGCCCGAGGCCTAGTATTCGACCTCGAGTTCCTCGATATCAGCCGGCTCCAGCCTGGCCGCCGCAATCCATTCCTGCATTTCCGGCAGGTTCATCACCATGTTCGCATAGGCTGACAGCTGCGGGTCGAGCTTCACATCATAGGTCATAAAGCGCGTTACCACTGGCGCGTACATGGCGTCGGCCATGCTGCGCTGGCCGAACAGGAATGGTCCACCGGACTTCGCGAGGCACTCGCGCCAGATCGTGCAAATGCGGTCGATATCGGCTTGCGCTCGCGACCAGATCTTGAAGTTCGGAAAATGCCCCTTCAGGTTGACCGGCAATGACGCGCGCAGCGTCGTAAAGCCTGAGTGGATCTCGCCGGAAATCGAGCGGCAATGGGCCCGCATAATGCGATCGGGCGGTAAAAGCCCTGCTTCCGGCATGATTTCGTTGAGATATTCGGCGATCGCAAGCGTATCCCAAACGACCGCGCCCTCATGGCGCAGACACGGCACCAGGATTGATGACGACAGCAGGAGAATCTCCGCCTTGGCCGATGCATCGTCCGGGGCGGTGATGATCTCGTCGAAGTCGAGGCCGGAGAACTTGGTCAGCAACCACCCCCGCAACGACCACGACGAGTAGTTCTTGCTGCTCAGTGTGAGTGTCGCCTTGGCCATGCTTGATCCCCTTACGCCCGAAACGGAGCACTGCCCACGGCTTGGGCTGCTCTGATTTTGTTCAGCAAACCACGTGCCAGTTTTCCAGACGAATTGACTCTTCTCTGGCTTCAATATTGCATAGCAACGAAGCAGGGATCGTTCCGGATGATGTCAATGATGTATCAGGCCTACCAGAACCATATGGATCTGACAGCACCTTGGCGCACCGGTGCGTCTGCCGCATTGAAGTATCTCAATCTTGTCCCGGCCGGCACGTCGGAGAAACTATTCGGGCGCCTCGCGGCCGCGCTTGAGCTGATCTCGCGCTCCGCCCTCACTTATCATCGGCCCGAATTCGATATCGGCAAGGTGGTGATCGGCAACAGCGAGCATGACGTCACCGAGGAAGTGGTCTTCAAGACGCCATTCGGTTCGCTCCTCCACTTCAAGAAAGAAAACGCACCGGCCCAACCGCGCATATTGCTCGTGGCGCCGATGTCCGGACATTTTGCGACGCTGTTGCGCGGCACGGTGAAAACACTACTGCAGGATCACGACGTCTATATCACCGACTGGCACAATCCGCGAGATATCCCGCTCAACCAGGGCAGGTTCGGTCTCGACGAATATACCGAACACCTGATCACATTCATGAATGAGCTCGGCCCGCGTTCGCATATGGTCGCGATCTGCCAGCCCTCCGTATCGGCGCTGGCCGCTGCAGCTATCATGTCGGAGGACAATCATCCGGCCCGCCCGGCAAGCCTGACGCTGATGGCCGGCCCGATCGATACGCGCATTCAGCCGACCAAGGTCAACGACTTCGCCAAGAGCAAGCCGTTGAAGTGGTTTGAAGAGAACATGATCAACTACGTGCCGTTCCAGTGCAAAGGCGCGTTCCGGCAAGTCTATCCCGGCTTCATTCAGTTGACTGCATTCGTCTCGATGAATCTCGAGCGGCACATCAAATCACATGTCGATCTTGCCGATCATCTCGCCAAGGGCGAGACCGAGAAGGCAGACGTCATCAAGACGTTCTACGACGAATATTTCGCCGTGATGGATCTACCGGGAGAGTTCTATATCGACACCATCCGCGACGTGTTTCAGGAGCATCTGTTGCCGCAGGGCAAGCTGACCTACAAAGGCCGGACCGTGAACTGCGCATCGATCAAGCGCATGGGGCTGATGACCGTCGAAGGTGAGAAGGACGATATCTGCTCGATCGGCCAGACTTTGGCAGCCCAGGATCTATGCACCGGCGTCCGCGCCTATCGCAAAGTCCATCACATGCAGGCCGGTGTAGGCCATTACGGTGTATTCAGCGGACGCCGTTGGAACAACGAGATTTACCCGTTGCTCCGTGACTTCGTGCACGTCAATTCCTGAAGCCCGGCGTTGTATACAAATAGTCGTGCGCCTCACCCGAATGGGTGACGCGGATGTCGCAGGAATAACCTACGTCGACTGAGGCAATTGCTTAGCGGCTGCACCAGTAGCATCCCAGCGGTTTCTTATTACCGCCTCGGCGGACCGTATATTGACGGCGGCACGATTTTTTACCGGGTGTACTACGCATCAAGGCCGGCATTCGTGCCGGCCTTATTTATGGATTATTCAGGCCCCCCGGGTCCGGGAGGCGCCCGCCCACACAGCGGCCCGCGCCAGTCACCGCCCAACCAGAACGGTCCCGTACTGCTCGCCAGTGTCAAGCGAGGGGTTTTACGTCACAGGCGCTTTTGCTGGCGGCAACTCCCGCGGCAAAATCAATGCGGCGACGATCACCAGCGCCGACAGGGCGGCAAAGGCGTGCAGCATCATGATAAAGCCGCCCTGCTCGTACAACCATGCGACCAGGCCGACCGAGGCACCGGCCGCCGTGAAGCCGACGAAGTAGCGCACGGCATAAGCGCGCGACCGCCACTCCTCGCTTGTATACTTGCCGACGATCGCCTCATTGACAGTGATCTGCCCGAACAGACCAACGATGATTCCGATCGCGACAACAATCAGCGAGATATTCGACTGCGACGCTGCGAAATACAGGAACGGCGCGAGCACCAGCGACAACGGGATGCTCACCGCCCTCAGCGAGTGCTTATCGATCAGCTTGCCGATGTTGTACTGGGTGGCCGCGCCAAAGACGTAGACGCAGGCCGCAATGATGCCCAGCAATGCCGGGCTGTCCGTCATATCGGACAGACGCTCGGCAAACAGTTTTGGCAGTGCGACGGTGATGGCGTTGAAGACAGTGGAGATCGCGACCACCGTGACCAACAGCGCAAGGATCACGCGCCACATGTCGGACTTTGCAACACGCGCCTGCGCCGCGGCCTGTTTGAAGCCCGAGCGATCCTCGTGCGCGACCTCGCGCATGAAGACGACGCCCGCAGCGATTGTCACAAGGCCGGGAATGATGAAGGCCCAGCGCCAGCCGAGAAACTGACCGAGTACGCCGGTGATCAGTGCGGAAGACGCCACGCCGAAATTGCCGAACACCCCGTTGATGCCCATGGCACTGCCGAGCTTGTCGGCATAGGAGACGATCATCGCCGTACCAACCGGATGATAGATCGACGCGAACAGACCGACCGAGAACAGCGCCGCGCCGAGCTGCAGCGGCGTCTGCACCAGACCCACAGCCATCATGGACAGGCCGATGCCGTAGAAGAAGATCACCATCATGTGGCGGCGGCTCCACCGATCGCCGAGCCAGCCAGTGACCAGCGATCCAGCTCCGAAAGCCATGAAGCCGGGCGTCGCATAGGGCAGCAGCTCGGTATAGGTCATGTTCATGGTCGGACCCATCACGAGCACAGCGGCCGCAAAGATCAGCATCGCGTAATGGTCGATGAAATGGGCGATATTAACGAGGGTGATGACCCGGCTGGGGACGTTCATGAATCGATTCCTTGGCAACCTTGGAATGCCGTTATATGAGCTTGCTCTAACGGGATGTTGCCAATGAATGTCGCAGAACCGCCAATCCTGGACTTATCCGAGCAACGGCGCCCGGCTACCGACAGCGTCCATATCCTGGCGACGCGCTACCCCAGGGGCATTCGGCTGGACACCCACGCCCATCGCGAAGCGCAACTCGTGTTCGCCGCTGCGGGCACCATGCAGGTGACGACCCCGAAGGGGCGCTGGCTGGTGCCTCCGGACCGCGCGGTCTGGGTGCCGGCCCACCTGCCCCACGCCATCGACGTTCTGGCCGACATCGAGATGCGTTCGCTGTATTTCAACGTGGGCTGGCTGGCGCGGGATGGAGGCAATAGCGATCTCGCAGCAGAATTCGTGGTTCGCGTATCGCGCCTGTTGCACGAGTCGATCCTGGCACTATTCGATGGGCGCGACGACCTCGCGCGCAATCAGTTGTTGATCGAGATTGCCATGCTCGAATTGCATCAGGCCGGCGATCCCGCGACATTCATGCCGCTCCCGCAGGAGCCGCGCAGCCGCCGTGCCGCGGAGATCGTGCTGGCCGATCCGACGCAAACGCACGAGATCGAAACACTGGCGCGCACCGTCGGCACGTCGGCGCGCACTTTGTCGCGGTTGTTTGCGGCAGAGACGCAATTGAGCTTCAAGAGCTGGTGTCAGCGCGCGCGGGTCGCAGAGGCGATCCAACGTCTGTCGGTGAACCGCAACGCATCGGTGAAGCAGCTCGCTGCCGATCTCGGCTATGCCAGCTTCTCGGCGTTCTCGCACGCGTTCCGGCAAGTGACGGGCAAAAGCCCGACAGAATTTATCGAGGCCAAGTAGCGCCGCTTAACGCGGCACCACCGCAGTCGCTTCGATCTCGACGCGCGCAGCGAGCTCAACCAGACGCACGACCTGCACCAATGCCATCGCCGGATAATGCGGTCCGAAGATCTCGCGATAGGCCTGACCGAGCGCTTTCAGATTGCCGAGATATTCTTCCATGTCGACGACGTACCAGGTCAGTCGCACGAGGTGCTCGGGCTTCGCGCCACCTTCCGCGAGAATGTCGGAAATGTTCTGTAGTGCCTGACGAACCTGCGAAATGAAATCCGGCTTCAGCTTCTCCTCGGCATCCCAGCCGATTACACCACCGGTCACAACGATGCGGCCATCTGCCGTCATGCCGTTGGCATAGCCTTTGGGCTTCGGCCAGCCACTCGGCTGCAATGCGCGCGAAACGGATGTTGCGGCATCCCCCTTCGCATTTGGCACCACGGTCAATGTCGGGCCCTTCGGTGCAGTCACCAGACAATCCTCTCTGAAAAACAGCTCTTCATACTTATGCGGCAACGGTCGGTGACGCGCCAGCGGCGGCCTGCTGGCGAAGCGCAAAGCGCTTCAGCTTGCCGGTCTCGGTCTTGGGCAGCTGCGTCACGAATTCGATCGCGCGCGGATATTTGTAAGGCGCGATCTCGCGCTTCACGTGGTTCTGCAGCTCGGTCGCCAGCGCGTCGCTCGCAGCGTGACCGGAAGCGAGAACGACATACGCCTTCACGATCATGCCGCGATCAGCATCGGGGCAACCGACAACGCCGCAATCGGCCACCGCTTCGTGGGTGAGCAAGGCAGCTTCAACGTCGGGACCAGCAATATTGTAACCCGCCGACACGATCATGTCGTCGGAGCGCGACTGGTACCAGAAGTAACCGTCATCATCCATCACGAAGGTGTCGCCGGTAATATTCCATCCATCCTGGACGAATTTCACCTGACGCGGATCGGCGAGATACTTGCAGCCAGTCGGGCCTTTGACGGCGAGGCGACCGAGCGTGCCGGGCGCCACTTCGTTGCCTTCGTCGTCAACGACCCTGGCGACATAGCCGGGCACCGGCTTGCCGGTCGAGCCCGGACGGATTTCTTCTTCGATGGCGCAGATGAAAATGTGCAGCATTTCGGTGCCGCCGATGCCGTCCATCAGCTTGATGCCGGTGGCCTTCAGCCATGCATCATAGGTGCCCTTCGGCAGCGTCTCGCCGGCCGACACGCATTTGCGCAGCGTCGAGAGATCGTACTGATCAATCTTGCCGAGGATGGCGCGGTAGGCGGTCGGTGCGGTGAAGCAAACCGTGACCTTATGCTTGGCGACGGCAAGTGGCAGCTCGTCCGGACCGGCCTTCTCAAGCACCACGAAAGATGCGCCAATATGCAGCGGGAACAGCACGCCACCGAAGCCGAACGTGAAGGCCAGCGGAGCCGAGCCGATGAAGCGATCTTCCGGACTGGCGCGCAGCACATTGCGCGCAAAACCGTCGCATACCGCGAGCATGTCGCGATGGAAATGCATGGTGCCCTTCGGATCGCCCGTCGTGCCCGAGGTGAAGGCGATCAGGCAGATATCATCCGAGGCGGTATCGACTGCGGTGAATTCCGGACTCGCCTCGGCGATCATCGCATCGAGTTCGGCTTCGCCGGTGCCCCAATAAACCACGCGCTTCAGCTCTGGCGAGACGGCCTTGGCCTTCTCCATCTCGTCCGACAGCTTGCTGTCGCAGAGCGCCAGCGAGATCTTCGCCTTCTGCAGCGGATAGGACAGTTCCTTCGCACGCAGCAGCGGCATGGTCGACACACAGACGCCGCCGGCCTTGATGATCGCGAGATAGGTCGCAACCATCATCGGATTGTTGGCCGACCGCAGCAGCACGCGGCCACCGGTGACGAGCCCGAGCTTGCCCACCAGCACGTTGCAGATCTTGTTCACGAGCTCATAGAGCTCACGATAGGTGTAGCTCTCGTTCAGGCCGATCATGCACGGCGCATCGCCGCGCCCCTCGGCAACCCAGCGATCGAGAAACGGCACCACGCAATTGATGCGCGGCGGATAATGAAATTCGGGCCGGTTGAACAGAAACTCCGGCAGTTGCTCCGGCGGCGGCATGTTGTCCCGCGCGAACGTATCAACATGCGCCGTATAAGGCTTTGTCAGCTGCGTATCAGCGGCCATTGCAATGCTCCCGTCACGTCAGATGCCCGGCAACGTCATCCAAATATCATTTTAGACTTAAAACAGTTTTCCGCAACTGCGGAGTCTTGCGGCACGCCGAAATTTTCGGCTGACAACGTCGATTAGCGCAGTTTGTTTAGGCAACCACGCCTAAAGCGTGGCCAGCGCCTTCAGCCGCAGCACCATGGCGGACTGCGGATCGGCCAGCGGCGCGACGGCGGTAAAATGATTTGCGCCGGGAAGCGCCTCGAAGCGCGCGGGAATATGGGCACCCCAGGCATCGACGATGCTTTGGCTCTGCCGCAAGTATTCGGCGCCCTCGTCGCCACCGACCACCGCATCGAGACACCCGCGCGAAGGCGCCGGCCAGAACAACGGGCTGACCTCACGGGCGCTGGTATCATTCAAATGCAATGCATTGTTGATGGACGTCGGCACCAGCGGCGCCAGATCGAACAATCCGGAGATCGCATAGGCGCCGGCAATGAGATCTTGCGGCAATGCGGAATCGACCGCGCGCCAGTCGGTCGCCAGCATGCAGGCGGCGAGATGACCGCCCGCCGAATGGCCCGATACGACAAGCCGCCGGCCTAGTTTGGCCAGCTCGCGCGTTGCCGCACGCATCTGCGCGATAATGTCGGCAACCGACACATTCGGGCACAAATCGTAGCTGGGGACCGCCACGCTGATCCCATGGATATTCAGCCCGCGCGCCAGGTGGCTGAAGAACGAGGCATCCAGCGCCTGCCAGTAACCACCATGAATGAAGACGACGACCGGGCCCTTGTCCTCGGCAGGAAAGAAATCGATCGTATGCCGCGCTCCTGAGCCATAGGGGATGACGCGCATGGCGACGCCGCCGTCGCGATACGCCTTGGCATCCTGCGCCCAGCCGGCGATCAGCGCCGCGCTTTCCGGCACTTTTGCGCGATTGTTGTATTCGGCTTCGAGATCGATCACTGCAGTCACCGCGTCGCGTTTTATGGCGCCTTGCCGGTGGCTGCCTTTTGCGCCGCCTTCTGCGCAGAGGCCTTGGTCTTGGCGAGCAACCGCATCAACTCACGAACATCCTTCGGCGTCAGATCGGTGAAGATTTCGGCGATCCAGGTCTCGTGTTCCTCAGCCATCTTGCGGAATTCGGCGCGGCCAAGCTTGGTGAGCCGGATCACCTGCACCCGGCGATCGGTATCGGAGGTGCGGCGATCGACGTGGCCGGATTCCACGAGGCGCTCGACCAGGCCGGTGACATTGCCGTTCGAGACCATCATGCGCTTCGAGACGTCCGACAGGGTCATACCGTCGGGCACCTTGTCGAGCTGGGCCATCAGGTCGAAGCGCGGCAGCGTGACGTCGAAGCGCTCGCGCAGGCGGCTGCGGACCTCGCCCTCGATCAGAGTGGTGCAGGTCAGGAGCCGGAGCCACAGGCGCAGCTCGTCGCCGTGATCATCGGGAAGTTCGACGGCCTTGGTCTCGGAATCGAGAATCATGATGCAATCTTACCTGCTTGGAGCTCTCGCGGCGGCCACGAGACCGGCAATCCACAATCTCGTACCGCCCCGGCACCGATCCTTTGACCTTCAAGGAATTTCCGCCCGGCCGCAAGTCAAAACGCCGCAGCCCTGACTGCCGCCGATTTCCAATATTTCTTTAAGGTTCAAATAAATTGGCCTGCGGTTTGCATGGCCAAATCGACTGACTTCTTGAGCCTGCAGATCACTTCACGCTGCTTGCGGCTGCCGCCGTGGTGAGCATAAGCTGGGCAAAAGAACAAAATTTGGGTTGGCGCATTTTTCGGCTGCCTGTCGCGGCCGAGTGGAGGAGAAGTTGATGAAGCAGTCTTTCAAACTGGCCAGTTTGGCCGCCCTGATGAGCGTCTCTGCTCTGCCGGCTATGGCTCAGGAGAAGATCAAGGTCGGCGTGATCGTGTCGCTGTCGGGCGCCGGTGCCGTGCTCGGCCAGCAGGCCCGCGACGGCTTCAATCTCGCGGTCAAAGATCTTGGCGGCAAGATGGGCGGCAAGGATGTCGAGGTCATCGTCGTCGATGACGAACTCAAGCCCGACGTCGCTGTCACCAAGGTCAAAGGCCTTCTGGAGCGCGACAAGGTCGACTTCGTGGTCGGCCCTATCTTTTCCAACATCCTGGGCGCGATCCACAAGCCGGTCACCGAGAACAAGACCTTCCTGATCTCGCCGAATGCCGGCCCGTCGAGCTACGCCGGCAAAGAGTGCAATCCGTACTTCTATGTGACGTCGTATCAGAACGACCAGATCCACCAGATCCTCGGTAACGTGGCCCAGAAGCGCGGCTACAAGAAGATCTACCTGATGACCCCGAACTATCAGGCCGGCAAGGACTTCGTCGCCGGCGTGAAGATGGACTTCAAGGGCGAGATCGTTGAGGAATCCTTTATCCCGC
>NZ_JBGMOE010000012.1:0-21750 GCF_041424195.1 Tardiphaga sp.
AGCACCAGCATCATATCCGATGCCGGGGAAAAGGGGCGGGCCATCCCATAAAGACTGGCCATGCTGTCGAGCAGGACCGTCCCGACGTCCTGAAGCAGCGTCACCACTGGTTCGACGGCCAGATCGATCTGGAACCCGAGCGCCTGGTCTTTATCGACGAGACGTGGACCGCCACCAACATGACCCGCAGCCATGGCCGTTGCGCCAAGGGTGAGCGGCTGCGGATGGGCTACCCACATGGTCATCGCAAGACCACCACGCTGGTTGCAGGCCTGCGGATGACCGGCATGGTCGCGCCGATGGTGCTGGACGGGCCGATCAACGGTGACTGGTTCGAAGCCTACGTGGCGCAGGTTCTCGTGCCCGAACTGCGGCCCGGTGACGTCGTCATCATGGACAACCTGTCGAGCCACAAGCGCCCCGCAGTCCGCGACCGGATCGAGGCGGCAGGAGCAACACTGCGCTTCCTCCCGCCCTACAGCCCCGACTTCAACCCGATCGAGAAGGCCTTCTCCCGGCTCAAGGCCATGCTCCGAAAAGCAGGCGAACGAACCGTCAGCGGCCTGTGGGACCTCATCGGCAAGCTCGTCGACATCTTCCGGCCCGCCGAATGCGCCAACTACTTCAGTTCATGCGGATATGATCCAGACTGATCGAAAATCGCTCTAGTTTAGCGTAACCGGATTGCGTTCGTTTACCAGCCGGCATTCCATGGCAGATTCGCGATGTCGGCCAATCTGACTACCCGAGCCGGTTGCGTCGCCCCATCCGAGATCCACCCTTGTGCCGGCAAGATGCTCGCGGGCGCGTTCGATGAACGACAATCGGTTCGAGTGCAGCGAGAAGGCGCTGGCGCCGAGCGCGATGAAGTCGGAAAGCGCCGTCTTGCCCGAACCCCGCGCGCCGATAATGCCGACAAGGCCCGGATTGAGCGGCATAACGGGCTCGGACAGAAACGTAACATTGCTGACCGTCACTTCGTCGATCGTCTGTGAAGGGAGCGCGGCGGGCGGGGCCGCCACACCGACGAAGACCCGGATAGCCCTCTACGTCCGCGTTCCGCAGGCGAGCGCCCGGACGGGACCGGGGCGGATCGCTCCGCCCCTTCCCGGCGCGTTCAGAAGGGGATGTCGTCGTCCTCGATCGGCTCCTGCTCGTTGGCCTGCCCCTTGCGGATCAGGACGCCCATGCGATCGGCGATGATGTCGGTGCCGTAGTGGGTTTCGCCGTCGCGTTCGAAGCGGCTCTGGCGGATGCGCCCGGTGATGTGGACGAGGTCTCCGGTCGAGAGACGGTCGGCGCGTTCCTTGGTGCGGCCGAAAAGCGTGATCCGGTTCCAGTGGGTATCGTCCTTCCAGGCATCGCCGTCCTTGCGGGCATAGTTCGAAGCGACATCGAGGTAGGTGACCTTGTCCATCGCCGTGATCTTGCCGATGCGGCCGATGATGCGAAATTCCGCGATGTTCTGCATGGTGCTTGCTCCTGTGGTGGTGTCGTTGCTGACGCACTTCGAGGGGGCGGCCGGCCGACGCGGACAAGCGGAAAAGCGGAGGCTCCACACCGTGGAAACCGCAGGCCCCGCCGGGGCCGGTTTTCCGCTTGAGGCCCGCCGGGCCGCTCCGCATTAGTCGGCCGAGCCGTCCACGTGCGTCAGACAGCAACGCGACCGCCACAGGTGCGAGGAACGCCAGAGGATCGCGTGCATCCCATCAGATCTGCATCCAAGGCAACGCGGCCTGGGCGGTCCGTCACCGATTGGTATCTGGTAGCTACCAACGAGGTAGCCGTTGGACGGTGCGCCGAAACCAGGCCGCGCCTTTCGGGAGCAGGAGAGCGCGGCGACGGGCACGCCGCCATCGATGTCATTCCGGGCGTGCCCGCCCTTCGGGCCAGAGGACCGTCGCGAAACAGGGCAGGCGGTGCAACGCTTGCGCTTGGGCATCTGCACCGCCGGGAACGGTAGCTGAGCAAGAGCCCAGTGCGGTCTCGTAGCTAACGATCGCCACGGCACCGTCCTCAGCTGGACATCGCGCGCATGGGTCCTGGGTCGGACGACGTGGCCCCTGTGGGCCACTGGGCGTCCGTCCCATCCAGAGCGCAAACGATAAGGGCCGGGGCGCAAGGCCCCGGCCAGACGGATCGTCAGTTATGAAGATCCAGTCGCCGCTCGATTCTCTCGATGCGGACAAGCAGCGCTGCCACATCGGAATCCCGGTTCAGGTCGCTTTGCACCAGACCCGCCAGATGCGACTTGATAGCGCGCAGTTCATGCTCAAACCGAACATAGACCTGATCGTGATCGACCAGCTTGCCCTGAATCTGCTTCAGGGTTTCGTAGATCAGTTCGTTGGTCACGTTCTCAGTCATAATTGTCTCCATACCATGAGATGGTTCACAAGGCGAGAATTGCCAGCGCCTTGCGCCGCCGCGGCGGCATGGCCCGTGCGGAGGCGGATCGCGGCCGCGGTCAGGGACGGCGCAGCCGCCGCGTGAGCGGGCAGCGGAGGAACCGATTTGCGCCAGCAAAGGGGAGGTGCCGCTGATCCTTGAGGGCGGCCGCGATCCGCCTCCATGCTGGGAAGACCAGCAGCAGCCCCCTTCCCCGCCTGCCTGATACGCCGAGGCGCGGGCGTGGCCGGCGCAAGCCGGCCCGCCAGCGAGGCGGCGGCTCACCGAAGGGCGGGAGGCTGGCGTCCTTAAACCGGCGAGGCGTAGCCGGCGGCCCTGTGCCGCCGCGAGCGAGCCGGGACCAGGCCCGCCCTGGCGCGGGCCGGCGCGGGGGACTGGTCCGACTGCAAGGCGGGCCAGAAGGGTCCCGCGCGCCCAGGGCGGCCCCCTCGTCTTACGGGTGGGGGACCGTTGCGATCCCCCTGCCCTCGCTGCCCTTCCCCGGTCAGGTGACCTCCTTTCCGCGATCGCCGGCAAAGTCGCTGTGCCGGAAGATGGTGATGGGCACGCCAGCGGCCCGGCACCGCTGCGCAAGGTTCGCCTGAATGCCGCTGCCCTCGCAGATAATCGCCTCGACCGGGCGCAGGTTCACAAGCTGTTCGTTGCGCTTGAACGCGGCGCGGTTGCCGTGGCGGCGATCAAGGCGGAAGCTCACCGAGGGGACGCCCCGTGCCGCTGCCCAGCGCGCGGCGATCATGTCCGCGCCCTTCTGCTGGGCGGTGGTGGCGAGCACCATGGCGGGAATGCGCGCGTGGATCAGGTCAAGCCGGTTCCAGATGGCATCAATCTCGTTCCAGTTGCCGCCCCCGGACACCACGACAAGCGGACCGTTGGGCGCGTGGGCCTCGCGCCGCTGCTGCGCACGGGCGGCGAGGAAGTCGCGCGCCTCGATCTGCGAAGCGGTCAGGGCGCGGCTCGTGCGGCTGCCGCCGGTGGCGCTCCATGGCCTGCCGGTCTCGACGCGGTAGACCTCGGCGGCATGGTCGCGCATGCATTCGATGGCGACCATGGCCTCGTGGAGCGACTGGCACAGGCGCTGGCTCTCCTCGACCTGCGCCGCGTGGATTTCCGAAGGGTCGCTGATGCGGGCAAGGTCGCCCAGCTCGCGCGCCGCGTCGTCCTCCTGCGCCGCCAGTTGCTGGGCCACCTTGTGGAACGAGTTGACCATGCCCCAAGCGATGCGCGGGGCAAGCGCGGCAAGGCGGGTGTCGGCAAAGAGGGTGAAAAGGTCGCGGGTCATCTGCTCGACACAGGCGCGGGCCTGCTGGTCGTCGGGCATGTCGGCGCTGGTCGGTTCCTCGACAATGGAAAGCTGCGCGCTGGCGATGTCGGCGGTGAAAGCAGCGGGAAAGGCCCCGGCGCTGGTGAGGTCCGCATAATGGGTGGCGAAGTCGTGGAAGTTGTCAAAGCCTGCCATGGGAATGCCCCTTGTGCGTCGCCCCGGATATTCTGTAAGCGTCGGGACGAACATAACCGATGTTCAGCCATGGAGCCGGAAAGGGTAAGCCTCCTTCCCGGCTCCACTTGGTTCAGGCCGGAATGTCTGCGGCGGCCTTGCGGCCCTTCCCCTTCGCCGGTTCGGCCTTGTCTCCCCCGAAAATGTCGGCGAGGAACGCGTCGTCGCCTGCGGTGCTGCTGCCGAGATCATCGTCCGCGTGATCGCGGGCCGGGGTCAGGTCCATGCCCTCACCACCGCCGGGCAGGTCCTGCCGGTTGCGGCGGCGGGTCCACGCGATGTTGAAACCCTCCTCCCCGTTAGGAAAGACCGCGATGTCCATGGGCCGGGCCATGCTCGGATCGTCGATGCGCCCCTGATAGAAGCTCTCGCCGGAGCTTTTCATGGTCTGTTCCCACAGGCCGCCGATCGGCACCCATGTGCGTGCAGCGGTGCGCGCAAGGATTTCGAAGGTGGGCGCGTTGGGATTGTTGGACTGGTAGGGACGCAGGCCGACAACGTTGCTGAAGGCGAGCGTTTCGATCTTGCCGATCAGTGCGCCCCGTTCGTTGCGATTGAGATAACCGATAGTTGCCATGGTGAATGTGCTTCCTGTCTATTTGGGCAAAGCCCCTGTTGGTGTGCCAAGGACTGTTCCCGCCTTGGCCTTTACTTATTACAGGGCACGGCAAATTCGGTCTATTTCATTGATTTCTTGACACAAATCCCCATCGTCTCTGGTGAGCCGGAGCATCAGGAACCCTGCGCGGACAGCGCAGGCGCCCCACCCCGCCCGGCCCCGACGAGGGGCCGGTTCCGCCCTGGTCGTCCGCGCGCAAGGGATCGGGCTTCCTGTCCATCATCTCCGGAGCCGCCGTCGCAGGCCCCAAGGCGCAGCGTGGGCACTTGGCGGGCAAGAGGCACGGGAGAGGCCTGGCGGAGCTTGGCGGATCGGGGCCGGCGCTTCCATCGGGAAGCAGACGCCGGCGGCCCCGATCCGGCTAGCGGAGCCTGGTCTCGACGCAACTCCTTGCCTGCCGAAACCACGCTGCAACGCCGGGAGCCTGCAAGGGGGCGTAGGAGAGGATGGACAGGACCGGCGCGTGGAGACGCATCGCCGTCCGTCCCGGGCGGCGATGCCCTTACCGCGACGCGCGGTGAGCGCGTGCGCGAGCGGCCGATCGCGGCACCAGCGCGCGCGGCCGCAGGCGGCGCTCCGCTTTACAGGCAGCCAGGGTGGAACGGCCTACCCTCGCGGGGGGACACACACCGGTCCACCCCTTCCCCCTACCCCTGACCGTCACTCGGATGAGACGAGACCCGCGGCGCGGGGCTCGGGGAGCCGGAGTGCGGGGCTGGCCCACAGGGCCGGGCACGGGGTCCGGCGAGTAGGGCAGGTTCCGCTCCGGCCACAGGCCGGAGCGGGGTCCCGCCTTGTTTAGCTATAGCGATTTCGAGGAAGCTCCATGACGTTGCCCGGCAATGAGCGAGTACCAGCGAGTCAGCCATTTGCGGTTTCCATTTCGCACCTGGGATACTCAACTGCCGAAAATTCACACTCTGCTGTAAGATCCATCTTGCTCAAAACCTAAAACAACGGTTGCGTTCTCCGCCAAAAAATTATGCTTTTCCGGATACGGATGAACGCTAAATCTATGAGATCGACTTGTGCGCTCGCTTGGTCGATGGGGGCAAGATGATCATTGAGCGGATTCAGATCGAGGAAGGCTTCCTCAACGGGTTTGATGTTTGGCCGCGTCCCGGCCTGAATGTCGTTATTGGCGCGCGCGGAACCGGCAAGACGACACTGATCGAATTGATCCGGTTCTGCCTCGGCGTTGAAGGCTATACACCGGAAACCACAAAGCGCAGTCGTGAGCATGCGCTTTCTGTTCTAGGATCGGGCCAGGTCACATTGACCCTGCTCGACGATGGCCGCCGTATCACGGTGACGCGGTCGGCGAGTGACCCTGCACCGCGTTCGACGGGTCCGTTTCTATCGCCGATCGTCCTATCGCAAACGGAGATTGAAACCGTCGGCCTCCAATCCGGTGGGCGCCTCCGGTTATTGGACGGATTCATTGGCGATCAGCGATCCACCGTATCGGCAGAGACCGAGGCCGTCGCTTCCGTTCGGTCGCTGACGGTTGAAGCGAACACGATCCGCGCGGACATAGAGCAGCTGGACCAACAACTGGCGGAGATGCCGTCTATCCTAGACCAGATAAAGCAGGTGGAGCCGCGGGAACAGCAGTTAGCGGCGCTTTCTGCCGACTCGAGTGCGAAAAGCACCCAGCTGGCCATGCTAAGCAACACCATCGCTTTGAAGGGGGTAGCAGCTGAAGCTATCCAACGGTTTGGCAACGACGTTGCGCGTTGGCGTTCCTCGATCGGTGGAAGAGGCGAGATGTCCTATGATGGATGGCCTGCCAACGCTGGCGGCGATCCTCTCGGAGAACTGCGGACAAAAGTTGGACAGGCACACCAGCATCTCCGTTACGCGCTGCAGGTACTCGATGAGGTTGTGGTGGAAACCTCCGCGCTTGGGAAACAAGTGGCGGCGGAGAAGTTGGTCTTCGAGGACCATGCGCGAGATCTACGGAAGGAGATAGAAGAACTTCAGACCGGTGCGGGGGTAATCGTCCGCCATGGCCAGGTGTTACGCGAGCGCAAGGCCCAGCTAGAATCACTCATGGCCGTCCGCCAGTCGCTGGTCGCCAGATTCCAAACGGTCATTGCACGTCGTAATCAGGCGCTGGACGCACTGGAAGCTATGCGTTCGGCGCGATTTGAAGCCCGGCGGGAAGCCGCTGCCCGGCTGAACCACGTGCTGGGTCCAAGAATTCATATCGACGTGATGCGTGGTGGTCAGTCGGAGGCCTTTGCAAGTGCGCTGACTGAAGCCCTACGTGGCAGCGGTTTGCGGTACAACGACTTGGTCGCATCACTGGCGTCTCGTATTAGCCCGCGGGAGTTACTTGAGGCCGTCGACCAGGCTGACTTCGAGCTGATCGCGACGCGTGGTTCGATGACCATCGACCGGGCGGCCAAGGTTGCGGTCGCGCTTAAGGACGCGGATCTGGGCGGCATCGCAACTGTGCCGGTCGACGATTACGTCACCTTCTCGCTGATGGACGGACCCGACTATAAGGACATCGCGGAGCTTTCGACGGGTCAGCGCTGCACCGTGATCCTGCCACTCGTGTTGCGCCATATGGAGCGCCTCCTGATCGTAGATCAGCCGGAGGATCACATCGATAACGCCTTCATCACAGAAACGCTGATCAAGTCGATTTTAACGCGTCCGGAAAACGGCCAGCTGCTCTTCTCAACACACAATGCCAACATCCCAGTACTGGGTTCTGCTGACTTCGTGATTCAGCTGGGCTCCGACGGCCGTCGCGGCTTCCCTATTGCCTACGGCGCCTTGGCTGACGCCCCGGTCGTTCATGCGATCACCTCGGTCATGGAGGGCGGTGCGGACGCCTTCCGCCAGCGCGCCCACTTTTATGGCACACAAGGCCTAGCATGACCCGAGAAGAAGCGCTGGATAATTTGAAAGCTCATTCCGCGCATGTACGTGGTCTGGCTGCCCGCGCACTTGGGGACGTTGGACGGCGGTCTGATCTACCCCGCCTCCGTAAGGTTCAGCGGGAAGAGACTGTCACCTACGTAAATTATGCGCTGCAGGAGACGATTAGGCGGCTGACCCATGAGCAAGCGCCAGCACCATCGACGGATGAAGCTGATGTCGTATCAGACGATGTACGCAAGCAGATCTATGGGAAGGCGATGGAGTGGATAACGGGGTTCCTACTCCACGAGATTTCGTCACCTATCGGCCTTGTTCGATTGGCGGCCAAACGTGAACTTGGTGAGCGCTGGGAGGGTTCCGGTACACAGAAGCATTTGGAGTCCGTCACGCGAGTTTTTGATGCAATAGAAGTGTTGAAGAACGCCGCAAGCGTTCCACGCCCTCAAGAATTCGACCTGTCAGCGCTTGTTGATGAACTGTTAGATGACTATGGTCCTGAAATCCGCGAATGGATATCTACGATCGGGGCGCGACCGTTTGTCATCAAGAGCGATCCCTCCCTTGTCCGGATGGTCGCCGTTAACGGCATCCGCAATGCTGTTGAAGCCCAACAGGCTGCATCGGAGCTACAGAACTCTCACGCCGTTACGATTAGCTGGGGCGATAGCGACGTCGACTATTGGCTGGCGGTAATGGATCACGGGGCCGGCCTCACCGGCCCGATCGAAACGGCCTTCGAGGTAGGAAACTCGACAAAGAAAGATCACATTGGCTTCGGACTGTCCATTGCCCGGCAAGCGGTGGAGACGATGATCGGCTCGCTTACCCTTGAGCCGGCGAAACAGGGCGGTGCTCTCTACACCGCGCGGTGGCGGAAGTGACGGCGCACATTCTGGTCGTCGAAGACGACGAAAGCTTCGTCGAAGAATTGAAACAGATTATCGCGGACTCGGGTGGTCCGGCGCTTCCAATCTTTGTCACCAATCGCGATGACGCTGTAGCGAAGCTGGAAAGCAACTTTTTCGATTTCGCGATCCTGGATCTCAAGATTCCAACTGCTCTGGGTACGACGGATTTCGATCCGGAGCACGGAAAGTATGTATTTTTTCACATCCGCAAGGTGTCGCCGGGGACGAAGATCCTCGTGCTCACCGGCTCGCCGTCGGATGATTTCATCGCACCACTCCTGGTACAGAAGCATGATGCTGATATCTGGAGTGAGGGCGCCAAGATCGACACCATTGAGTTTTTGAAGAAGATTGAGCTCGACCAAGCACCAGAGAAGATCAGCCGGGTCGTATCCGCTATCCATGCCTTGTCCGATATCGAGCTTCACACCAACGGTTTGAACCTTTCGACGGGTGAAGATCGGCTTATCCGAATTTTCGCCAAACATTTTAAAGCAGATGGGTTGGATGGCTCCCGCTCACGGCATCTAGGTGCCAAGATGTGAAGGCTATCAGGCAATCACGAGCAGATGGGAGCCACCCAGATGGAGATTATGACGATCGGCCTCGATTTGGCCAAGAGCGTTTTCCAGGTTCACGGCGTTGATGCGGCGGGCAAGACCGTCGTTCGCAAGGCGTTGCGTCGAGCACAGGTGCTGACATTTTTCTCGAAGCTGGCGCCCTGTCTCGTGGGTATTGAGGCGTGCGGCACGTCCCATCACTGGGCACGTGAACTGATCAAGCTCGGGCATGATGTTCGCCTTATGCCGCCGGCTTACGTCAAACCGTATGTAAAGCGCGGCAAGACAGACGCGGCCGATGCGGAGGCGATTTGCGAGGCGGTGACGCGGCCGACAATGCGGTTCGTACCGATCAAATCGCCAGAGCAGCAGGCGGCTTTGTCAATGCACCGCAGTCGAGATTTGCTCGTCAAGCAGCGCACGCAGTTGGTCAACATGATGCGCGGCATTTTAGCCGAGTTCGGCATCGAGATCCCACAGGGCCTTCATCGCGCACTTGAGATGGCACGCGCGATCGTCGGAGGAGAGGCACCAGACGTACCGTCCGACGCCGTAAAGGTCGTCGCTCGGCTTTCGCAGCAAGCGCTGGACGCTCATGCCCAGCTTCGAGAAATCGAGCGCGACTTACTCGCGTGGCAACGCAGGAGTGACCTCGCAACTCGTCTCCTGACAATACCGGGCATCGGCCCTATCGGAGCAACGGCGATAGCAGCATCGGTTACCGATCCGCGCCAGTTTCGCTCTGGTCGCCAGTTCGCCGCCTGGCTGGGCCTGACTCCTCTGCAGCGCTCGAGCGGCGGTAAGGAACGGCTTGGACGCATCACCAAGATGGGCGACAAATATCTTCGCAAATTGCTGGTGGTAGGCATGACATCGATGGTGCGACGAGCGAAGAACAAGCCCCAAGCGGTAGATCCACGCCTCCTCGCGCTGATGGCGCGAAAACCGATGCGAGTGGTGACCGTCGCAATGGCGAACAAGACAGCCCGGATCGCCTGGGCAGTCATGGTGCGTGGCGAGGTCTACAAGGAGCGTCACGTGCCAGCGCTAGCTGCATAGAATGATGAGTTAGCTGAGGAGATCAGCTCAAGGAGTTGTGAGAGCAAAGCGAGATGATGGCGAACCGGTCAGACCGGGAACCGGGACAACCCAGCAAATGACGAAGGCGCTATAGCCTGCAAAGCAGTGTGGGACCCAGTTCGCGGATACCATCAGGGCCAGCAGTCTTTCTGACGACTGCACAAACAGGCCGGACAGAAGTCTGCACCCGACCAAATGCCAGAGTTTCAATTTTGTGCTTGCAACGCGGGAGCCATCCACAGAAGTCACTTGTTCGGTTCATCCGATTGGCGCAGGCAAGTCTGGCGCCCGCCCGTATCGATTGCAGATGTATGATCAGACTGGTGCACTCATCCGGGAGGTAGTGGCAAAGCTGGGCGATCTTGCGAAGATGCAGGATGAGGATGCGCGGTACGACGAGCATGTTATGCTGCTCGATCCTGCGGCGACGCCCCGGAAAATGAAGCTGCTGGAGTTCGGTGCGGGCTCCATGGCTGGTCTTTTCTACCAGCTGGCCAACGGTCACGATGCTTCCATGTTCACGACCATGGCCGAGAAGGATGCGCTAGCTGCCAAGGCTGTTACGGCGACGGCTCAGGCCCTGGCCGGTTGGTCGAACGGAAAGAACCAGCAACGTCGTTCGATCGCCTCGATCCGCGTACAATGGGTGCCGGATGAGACGGCGGTCGAGCTCCAGGAGCAGTATGGGCTCAACTGGGCAGCTGAGTTCGAAAGTCGCATGATACAGACCCGCTGGTGCTGTGTTCACGGTGACCTGCACGGCGAGAATATCCTCGTGTCACCCGAAGGTGGCGTACTCGTCATCGATTATGGGGATGTCGGGTTCGGTGCTGCTGCCTACGATCCAATAACGCTGGAACTGAGCGCGGTGCTGCAGGCTAATCCGACTCTTGGGCCTGAGTGGCCTACTGCAGAAGCCTGTCGCCAATGGCATGATCTCGATGCCTATCTCGTGGATTGCCCCATTCCGGAGTTCATTCGGGCGTGCCGGGCGTGGTCTAACAAGCTCATGGTCGGCCGACGCGAACTGTCAGCATGCGCATACAGTTACCTGCTTCGCCAGTTAAAATACCCCGATACGGATAAGGCCAGGATTCTGGCTGCCGCGCGACAATCAGGATGAGAGAGCAGCGTCAATCAAGATGAGAATCGCCACCTGCTGATGCGGCGTAGGGCGTAGCCCGGAGCCGGATCAGCAGGTGGCGATGTCGCCCTTTCCGGGGCGTTTCTGATGGTTGCGGCCGGTCAGGTATTCAAAGGCATAACTTCGCGAGAGGGGATGTCGTTCATGCCGGGCCGCCACGTCAACGATCATCAGATGAGGCTCTACATGAAGCTCCGACATACCCATGCCGTTCCGATCGCCGCCGCCAAGGCCAGTATCAGCACGGCGACCGCATATCGCATCGAGGGAGATCCTCGGCTTCCCTCGCAAAGGCAGGTCCAGCGAGAGCGGCGACGCCCGGACCCGTTAGCCGGGATCTTCGACGAGGATGTGGTCCCCATGCTCCAGGCTGCGCCTGGTTTGCGGTCAGTGGCAATTTTCGAGGAGATATGTCGCCGTCACCCTGAGCTTGATGGGCGCATTCGGCGCACATTGGAGCGAAGGATCCGAACATGGCGGGCGATCCATGGTCCCGAGCAGGAAGTGATCTTCCGGCAGGTGCATGAGCCGGGACGGCTTGGCCTCTCGGACTTCACCGAGATGAACGATGAGCACGTAACGATCGTCGGCGTGCCGCTCGATCATCGCCTCTACCATTTTCGGCTGATATGGTCGGGCTTCGAACACGTCCATGTCATTCTGGGCGGCGAGAGCTATGTCGCGCTTGCAGAAGGGTTGCAAAACGCCCTGTGGGCCGTCGGCGGTGCCCCGGTTGAGCATCGCAGCGATAGCCTGTCGGCCGCGTTTCGCAACCTGGACGCTGATGCCCGGCAAGATCTGACGCTGCGATATGACGCGCTGTGCGAACATTATGGCATGACGCCGACGCGCAACAACCGCGGCGTTGCCCATGAGAATGGCGGGATCGAGAGCCCGCACGGGCATTTGAAGGCAGCAATAAAGGACGCGCTGCTGATGCGTGGTTCGCGAGACTTCGATGATCTGGCGAGTTACCGGCACTTCATCGACGAAGTCGTCAGCCGCAAGAACCGGCGCAACGGCCCACGCATAGACGCCGAGCGTGCGATATTGCAGCCCCTGCCTGGCGCGCGCACCAGCGATTATGAGGAGACGATCGTCACGGTCACCTCGACCAGCAGCTTCACGCTTCGTAAGGTGTTCTATACCGTGCCCTCACGGCTGATCGGGCATCGGCTGCGCGTTCGGCTTTACGATGATCGCCTCGATCTGTTCATCGGCGGCACTCACCTCATGACATTGCCGCGGGGGCGGTCGTTCAATAACGGCTCCCACGGCCATGTGGTCGATTATCGGCACGTCATCCATAGCCTGCGGCGCAAACCCATGGCGCTCCTGAAGTTGGTCTATCGTGACCAGCTCTTCCCAAGGGAGCCTTATCGTCAGACCTTCGACCGGCTCATCGCCGCGTTGCCCGAACGGATCGCTTGTCGGCAGATGGTAGAACTGTTGGCAATGGCGCACGAAAGGGCCTGCGAAGCCGAACTCGCGGAACTGCTGGCAGCCGACGTCGCTGCTAACCGTCTCCCCGACATGGATGCCTTGCGAATACGCTTCGCTCCCGATCCGGCGGCGCTTCCCGACGTGGTGGTGGAACTGGTCCCCCTTGTCACCTATGATGTTCTCCTGGCGGGAGAAGCCGCATGAGCCGGAACGCACCCGCTATCGACGCCCAGCGTCTGAGCCTCATCCTCAACGACCTGCGCCTGCCAGCAATCAAACTGATCTGGCCCGACTTTACCACGCGGGCAGACAAGGAAGGCTGGCCTGGGGCCCGCCTGCTTGCGGCGCTCGCTGAGCATGAGATCGCAGAACGGGACCGACGCCGGATCGAAAGGCATCTGGGCGAAGCCCGCCTGCCACCTGGCAAGACTCTCGACAGCTTCGCCTTCGATGCAGTGCCAATGATCTCCCGCGCCCGGGTGACGGCGCTGTGTTCTGGTGATGGCTGGCTCGAAAAAGGCGCCAACCTCATCTTCTTTGGTCCACCGGGTGGGGGTAAAACCCATCTGGCAGCCGCAATCGGCCTTGCGTTGATCGAAAATGGCTGGCGCGTCCTGTTTACCCGCACTTCCGACCTGGTCCAGAAACTTCAGGTTGCCCGCCGTGAACTGGCGCTCGAAGCCGCGATAGCCAAACTCGACAAATATCATCTGCTGATCCTCGATGACCTCGCATATGTGACCAAGGATCAGGCTGAAACGTCCGTCCTGTTCGAGTTGATCAGCGCACGGTACGAACGGCGTTCCACGCTCATCACCGCCAACCAGCCTTTTGGTGAATGGAACCGGGTCTTCCCCGATCCCGCCATGACGCTCGCCGCCGTAGATCGCCTCGTTCACCACGCGACAATCTTCGAGATGAATGTCGAGAGCTACCGCCGCCGCTCGGCGATCCAGCGACAATCACGCGCTGGTCGGCCACCGACCTTCGCGACAATCAAGTCCAACGAGGAAATGTCGCGCAGCGACAATCAAACCTGCGAGTAGCGCTTGCCAGCGTCAATCAAAGCAGGCACCACTTGAAAACCGCGACGATCAGTTCTCATCCTGATTGACGGAAACTTCTCATCCAGATCGCCGCGCCATATTCTGGCCCTGCTCGAAGGTGTCCATGGATGCTGGGGAGATTCGTAGGTATGCTCGGTAAGCCCTCGCTGCTACTATTGCACGTCCGCTGAAAATGCGCGAACCATTACCGAACTTCCCGTATCGGTGATATTGTCAACCAAATCGAAAATGCAGCTCCGATAAGTTGACAGTCTGGAGCCGCCTTCCCATCTGACGGCGCATGAGGATCGGCTACGCCCGCACTGCGCCTGGAGAAACGACGCTGGCGCGTCAGCGCGACGCGCTGATCGCCGCCGGCTGCGGCATCATCTTCGAAGATGAGGATATTAAGGCCTCGGTCGTGCTGAAACCGGGACTCGCCAGCGCGCTGCGCGCGGCGAGGACCGGAGACACGATCGTAGTCTGGCGCCTCGATCGGCTTGCCTGGTCACTGGGCACGCTGCTGACCGATCTGCATTTGTTAGAGAGCCTCGGCCTTGGCTTCGAGGCGCTCGAGGACGGAATCGATTCGAGCAAGGAAGACGGCCTCTATGCCCATGTCAGCGCGCTGGCGCGTTTCAGCGATATGGTGGCAACCGCGCGACGCGCGCAGCACACCGCGTCAGGGCGCAAGGGAGCGAGAGGCCCAGGGCGCGACGCGGCGATCGATGGCGCGCGCTGGCGCGAACTGGTGGCATTGATGAAACCGCCTGCATCGATACCGGTGGCGCAGATCGCGAAGCTTGCCGGCGTATCGCGCCAGGCGATCTACAAACGCCTCAAGGCCGAGGCTAACAGTACACCTGAGCGCGAACGCGTCGTCCGTTCCTAGCGGGCGCAGGCCCCTCGCCTCCCGATTTCCGATCCATTGCGGATGCACGGCGCTGCAACGGCTTGCCTGCCTCATCAAGAACAGATAACGAACAAACATCCGTCGCTCCGCCGGCGGGAAACTGTCCCCTTCGGGTATCATCTCAGAGCCAGGGCCTTCGGCCAGTCATCGGCGAGCGACGCCTCGCCAGCATTCCGGAACACCGATCACACCATCCGCTTTGGTGCGCGGCAGAAGCTTGCCTGCGTGCCTTGTGGCGGATTCAAACGATGACAGGGATATTGGCAATGACACACGACTGGCTTCACAACCTCAACATCGATCTCGGCCTGATCGAGGTCCGCGACGATCCGGACACCTGCTGGGAACGGCGAGCGCTCGCCGGCGCCAGCGTGGGCGTCGATCCGCAGGCCGCGCTCGTCGAGGCCTATGCCCTGTGCTGCACTATCGACCGGCTGCTTGCGGGCGATCCCGATGGCAAGCGCGAACTGGCCGAGATCCTCGGCGACGATCGCAACGATTACCAGCGCTGCCTGTGGTACACGCTGGCGGGCCGCCATCCGTTCGCGATCGCCACCGACCTGCGCTGGCTCGTCGCCCTGCTGCGCGCGCGGGACGACCAGAGGGAGGCCGCCCGCAAGGCCGGGCGTCCGGTGACGAAGGAACCCGAGCCCTACGCCAGCGACCGAGCCGATGGCCCACTCGGGACGTTCGACCAGCACTTCGATCTGGGTCCACAGTGGCAGGGTATCGCGGAGGGCGTGTGACGCAGCGCTACTACATCACCGACCGGGAAATGGCCGAAGGCGAGCAGGGCTTCGAGGCCATGCTCGCCCACGCCTATGCACAGAAGGAGCGGGTACGCTGTCTGTGCCGGCGCGACGCCGATCTCGATCTCTACATCACCCGGCGCCATGACCAGCATGTGCTGGCGCGCTGGCCGGGGACCGGCGCGTTGCACGCACCGCATTGCGATCACTACGAGGCCCCCGATCACCTGACCGGCCTCGGCCAGGTCCGCGGCAGCGCCATCCTCGACGATGCGGAAACCGGCGAGACCACCTTGCGGTTCGCGTTCCCGCTGTCGCGCGGAGCCGCGCGCGCCGCGCCGGCGGCGCTGACCAACGACAAGCCGGACGTGAAGGCGACCGGCCAGCGCCTGACGATCCGGGGCCTGTTGCATTACCTGTGGGACCGGGCGCAGCTCACCCACTGGCATCCCCGGATGGCGGGCAAGCGCAACTGGTACATCGTGCGCCGCCAGCTGCTGCAGGCCGCCCACGGCTGCAAGGCGCGGGGCATGGCGCTGGGGGACGTGCTGTACGTGCCCGAGACATTCCGTCTCGATGACCGGGACGCGATCGCGGGCCGCCGCCTTGGCGCGCTGCAGCCGGCGCGGGCGTCGAAGGACGCGATCATGATCCTGATCGGCGAGGTCAAAGGGATCGAGCCCGCGCGCTATGGCGAGAAGATCATGATCCGGCATCTGCCGGACTGGCCCTTCCTGATGGACGAGGACATGGCGCGGCGCTTCCACAAGCGCTTCGCGGTGGAAGAGGAGCTATGGCGCTCGGACGAGCGCGAGGGGCATCTGATAATCGCGGCGAGTTTCGCGATCAGTGCCTCCGGGCTGCCACAGCTGATCGAGAGCGCGGTGATGCCGGTGTCGCGCGAGTGGATCCCCTACGAGAGTGTCGAGGACCTGGCGCTGGTGACCAAAGCGGTCGGCGACCGGCGTCGGTTCGTGAAGGGGCTGCGTTACAACCTTGTGTCCGGCACGCCGATCGCGAGCCTGACGCTGACCGATACCGGGAGCGAGGCCACGGCGATCCATCTCGCGCGGAGCCTGCCCGATCCCGCCTATGACGATGCAGTCGCCGTGCTGATGAAGACCATCGGCGTCACGCATCGGGCATGGCGCCTGGGCGATCCCCTGCCCGCCTCCGTTCCGCATGGCTCCTCTCCGGCGACGACAGCCCCTGCCCCTTCTCCACACCCGGGGCGTGTGCACTGAAACCTTCAGGCGGCGGCGACCTCGCCGTCGGCCGACCGATGCCCCGCGCCGTCGCTATCAATCCCCGGCGTGCCCGTGGCGCTGACACCGGCGCAAGGGCCGCGCACTCCTTCCCCGCCCGTGCCGTACGCGCGGGCAGCGTCCGGTCGATCCAGGTGAATGGTGATGACGCAAGGCTCACCGGCGTATGTCGGCTGCCTACTGCATCCGCCCGCGCCGGATAACAGCACCGCTGCAATGCAAAGGCGCGCGATCATCCCCACTGCGGGTATACCTCCGCAGTGACCGAGGACGCCCAGCGCAGCGCGATCTCGGGATCGGCGCAGATCAAGGCGACGGTGCCGGGCTGACTGGCGAACGCCTCGACCACATAGGGCCGGCCCGGATCGCCCGTGCGGACCAGTACATAGTCGCGGTCGTGATTGTCGGCCAGCGCGCCGGCGACACGCATGGCATTGTCGAAGGTCGCAAGATTGCGAGTCATGAGGTGCGCCCTGTTTTGTCGGATGTGTGACGTCATGCAGCCGCTCTGGCAAGGTCACGACGTAAGGGGGATGGCCATGTCCCCGATCATCTTGTGCTGGCCGGGAGCCTGATTGCGCCTGCGAAACGGCGCAGCGCTCCTTCCATGGCCCCGCGAACGGCCTTGCGATTGGAGACGAACACCGCAGGGACGAGTTCGGCGCCATCGCAGGCCACATAGCCGGCTGCCGGCGTTCCGGTCGCCGTCAGCGTGATAGCGATCCGGTGCCCTTGGGCATCCTTGCCGGTGTAGGTCGCGGTCAATTCGCCGAGGCGGGCTACCAGGCCACGGTTGACCTTTCCCCAGCGGATATGCCCGGCGGCCCTGCTTTCGCCGGCACACAGGCCCCGGTCCAGCCACAGGGCGAACTGTGCGCGCTGCAGCGCCGCCGTATGGCGCAGCCGCTCCTGGTGGCGCGCAAGCGGCAGGAGAGAAGCGTGGGCATCGATGACCGCGAGGTCGGCGCCTTGTGCTGCAACGAGGATGTCGTCGATATCACGGCCGGGAAGCAGGGCCGGCAGGTCCGCCGGCGGCGGGGGCCAGGTGCTGGCTGTGGCGCACGCTTCCCGATCGATCAGGACACCGTCTGCCACCACCAGGACGGTCGTGTCTGCCGCACCCTCGCGCGCTAGCAGCGCCGGCAGCACCATCAGGCATTCGGCCTCGCCCGTGGTAAGGCCGGCTTCAGCGGCGCCCAGGATAACCAGGCGTCGCAACCAGGGTGTGGGCCTACGGGCGTCATCGGGTTTGGGCCATGTACTCGGCAAGGGTCTGGCCAGCGCGGGTTCGGCAGGTAAATCTCGGGCAACCGCGGCGCGCAGCGCGCGCCGGGCGGCATCGAAGACATCGCCGGGATCGCCGCCGCCCTCGGCAAACCCGCGATCGTAGGCTTCCCGTTCCTCGCCCGTGCAGTGGGGAGCATAAACCCGGCCGCCTCGCGCGACCATCAGCCCCTCGGCGTATCGGACGCACGGCATCCACCGGTAGCCATGGCGATCGCGTCCGGCGAGGATCGCCCGGTCACGATCGTCCCCGACGCCTTGCGCGATCCGGGACGCGGTGAACGCGAAGTTGCGGATCTCGCGTGCCTGTTGGTTCCGGCGATCGAGCGCATCGTGAAAGGCACGCATGGCCACGGCCCGATTGCGCAGGCGCTGCATCCGGTCATCGGCAGGGGCTGCCGCTGGAAGGTCCGGATACCGCCGCCAGATCGACGCGAGCCGTGCCGCTTCCGCCGGCGGCCGCCCGCGCGTTATCCAGCAGGCGGCCTCGGCCGGGTCGAATGGAGTACCTGCCTCGACCCGCGCCATCACCAGTCCTCCGGCAGGAGAATGGTGACCACACGGGTGGTCATGGCCGGGTCGGCGGGATCGTCGGAGCCGAATTCGAGGTTGTGATCGAAATAATCGACCTTCACCCAGACGGTGTGTCCATCGATCACGAACACGCCGAGGTCGCGTTCGGGGCTGTCAGCGCTGAAAGTGCAGCTGCGCGCCGCGGCCATAAGCCGCGCCTGGTTGAGCATGGCGACCGGCCCTTCGATCGGTCCCAGCGTTGCGAGGCAATTGCGCGTCACCACGATCCGTGCGGTCCGGTCGAGGCCGAGACGGGCACGGTCGTTGAGGCGGGCGATCTGTTCCAGGCGCGTGGGCGCGCCCGGCGGGGCGATGGTAAGCATGGGTGTACTCCGGATTCGGGATGTCAGACGGCGGGCGTGTTGAGAGCGGCCAAGGCAGGATCGATGGCGAAGCCCAGAGCCTTGGCGAGATCGAGGGCTGCCTCGATGTCGTCGGGGGTTACGTTGAAGGCGCTCGCGAAATCGCGCAGCGTCTCGTGCGCCATCGGCTTCACGGCGTGGAGTTTGCCGGCCTCTTGCGTGACCGCAAAGGGCCAGCAATGGGCAACGCCGACGACGCCCTCAGGCAAGATCAGCAGTGTATCGCCGCTGTCGATCTTTTCGTCGGTCTGGGTAGCGTCATAGGCGTTCCCGGTACTGGAAAAGCCATGGATGCGCCGGGGAATGAAGGCAAAACGATCGCTGTCGCAGAGCATGGGGTTCGGAACTTTCTGGCGAGCGGAATTGCTCGCCACTCCCCTTCCCCCTCTGCTTTCTTCTCGTCGACAGGCGATGCGCCCTCACCAGGCGTATGTCGGCAGGATGGACAGGGCGTCGACATCGCGATCGAACATGATCCAATCGCAGTTGAGTGCCCTTGCCTGTTCGAGGCATTCGGCGAGATCAGCGGGCACATCTCCGGGTGTCGAGTCCGGGACGTGCACGAACCAACCCACATCGCCCTTCGGGTAGGCGGCGAGGGATGCGTGGTGCAACCAGGTGTTGCAGGTTCCCTCGGTGAGGTGCGCTGTGGAGAGCACCAGCATGGTTTCCATCATGGACGTGGCTTTCCTTCGGCCTGGGCAATGGCGGCGATCAGCTTGTCGTGCGCCAGGACATCGTAGCCTTTCACGCGCGCGGTGCGCTGGTCGCTGAGGGCGCACAGCGCCATGCGCGCGGCCTCGAGAAGATCCTGCGCCGCGGCCTCGACGACGAGCCGGGCACGCTGCTGATCGATGACCGCAATCCGAACGGGATCGGTGATCGTGAATTCATCCAACCGCACGTCTCCACAGGTGTTGCACCACTGGTTCTCAAACTCGCCGAGCAGCACGCTGCTTTGCGTGACCACATCCCAACCAGCGTTGGCGTCGTTGCCGCATTCTTCCGATCCGCAGATCGAACATCGATACGCCAGATAGGCTGAACTCATGACAATACCTCGTCGTTGTGCGGGATCGCGGGCGTCTGCATCCGGATCGCCGCTATTCATCCGGACCCTTGCGCCCGGTTTCCTCACCGAGCTGGGCCAGCACCAGCGCGATCGCGGCGCCGTGGTCGAGCAACGCCGCGAGGCAGTCCGCCGCGCTGTCGGCGAAAGTGTCGTCTTCGGGATCGCTCATGGCGATGACGCCGGCGATGGCCTTCAGCAGGCGCACCATCTCGGGCACCAGGCCGACAGCGGAGAGATTGGCCTGCGCCTCACCGATCGGACGGCCGCCGGCCTGGACGAGGCGCCCCACATACTGGTGCCGCCGGCACACGGGATCGATCGCGGTGATCTCGGCGGTCCAGTCAAATGGCCAGGTGGCCGACGTTGGACGCAAGGGACCGGCGCGCCAGGCGCCACGGGTAATCAGGGTCATCGGGCTTCTCCGGGGGACGAGGTTCGTCAGGCGGCCAGCGGCAGGTCGGACAAGGGGATGGCGCGCGGACCGAACAACGCCGCGAACGGCGCAGCGGACCGTTCGAGCCAGGCGCGGGCCGTCGCCCCGGTATCGCCCCATTCGCAGCGAAGCCGGTATGCCGGATCGCTGCGCCGCGCCATCCAGATGGCCGCGCGTCCGTCATCCGTGGTCACGCCGATATCGGCAAAGGCATTGCGCAGGATCACCCGCGCGTTGCAGTCGCGCCAGCAATCGACCGGGTCGAAGGAGGGGAATGCGCATGAAGCACGGACGCGGACATCCTCGATGAGGCGGGCATAATCGCGCGCCCAGGTCGGCGCATCGGCCGCGTCGAGTGCGTGAAAGGCGACCTGCGCGCCGGCGGGATAGCGGATCGATGAACGCATGATGCCGTCTCCTCAGGCGGCGATGGCGAGCGGTGCGCTGTGGGCGACAGTGGCGTGAACCCAGTCAACGGCGGCCTGCGCCTCGCGCGCGGCCGTGAAAATCGCTCGGGGATCGTGCTTCAGTGCCATCAACCAGCTGGCGCAATAGGCGGCGTGATCGGGCCGGGGGGTACAGGCAAGGCCGAGATCGGCCATGAGCATCGCACTCCCGAGCTCCACCGCGAGCTCTTCCCTCGCGCGGATTGCCCGTTCCTTGTGGTAATCGCGAAGGGTATCGCGGTTGAGCCGCGCAGGATGTCCTACCGCGTGCAGAATCTCGTGTCCGAGCGTCGACACCAGGTCGAGGTCGCTCTCGAATGCGGCGCGTTCGGGCATGAACACCCTGTCGAGATCGGCACGGTAATGGGCATCGTACAGGCCATATTCGATCGGCACGCCGACGCGGTCGAAGAAGGCGAGCGCTTCGGCAATGCTGGTGCTGACCGGCTGCACCTCCTTGATGGCCTCGACGTCGGCACCATCAACCTGGTCGCGGTTGAACACGACAAAACCGCGCGCGAAAAAGCGGCGGCGCCCTTCCCCCGCCTCGCCATCACCGGCATCGGCGCGTTCGGCAGTGTCCTGGCGCTCAACCTGCTTCCACAAGATGACGTGCGTGCCGCTCTCACCCTTGCGCACTTGTGCGCCAGCGGCCTTCCACTGCTGGTAGGTTGCCCAGGTGCCTGACGTGTAGCCACAGGCATCGGCGGTAGCCCAGAGCACGAGACGGTTGATCCCCGCGTACCGCCGCCCGATCGCGCTGGTCGGGCGCATCACCGGTGTACCGGCGTGGTGCCAGGGCATGCGCCATTGCCCGGCGCCGGCCGCGATGGCCGCGATGATCTGGTCGGTAATGGTACGGTAGATGTCGTGGCGCTCGGTCATGGCCAAATCCTTCCTCAAGCGAGCCTCATGCTCGCCCTCCCCCGCCCCCCTTTCCTTTGCCGGATGGCTTCGGCCGAACGGCCGTCCTGCCCCGATCCGTCAGGGCGCCGTGGTGTCCGCCTGCGACAGATCGGCGTGGTAGTAGCTGTGCACGAAACCGCAGATGGAA
>NZ_JBGMOE010000013.1:0-155673 GCF_041424195.1 Tardiphaga sp.
AAACTACTTTGCCAACGCCGGATACGCTTCAATAAAAACGTGAAACGCTCTAGCCCGCGCGGCGCTGTGCTGACTTGCTCTGCTGGATATCTGCATCATCGCCTTCTGCAACTTCGGTGGAAGGTGGCGGCAACTGCATCAGGACGGTCTGTCCGGGCGAGGCGATCTCGATACCTTCTTCCTGGAAGCGGATTTTCATGCGGCGATTGAATTCGCGCTGCACGGCCCAGCGACCGGAATCGGTGCACCTGATCTGACCAACGATCGTCGCCATCGAACCATCGACCTTATCGACGCCCCACAATTCCAGATTGCTGCGGATCAGCGGCTTGAAAGCGGTTTCACTGCGCATTTCCTCGACAATATCCTTCAGCAACTGGCCGGCGCGGTCGGTATCCTCCTTATAGGCGACACTGACGCTCACAGCCGCGTTACCCGCACCGCGGCTGGCATTGGTGATCGTCGTCACCGCGCTGAACGGAATGATGTGAACCGACCCATCGCCGGCACGCAGCCGGATGGTACGGATCGAGACGTTCTCCACGACTCCCGACAGGCCCGACACCGTGACGTTATCTCCAACCTGCACGGTGCTTTCCAGCAGCAGGAACAAGCCGGTAATCACGTCCTGCACCAGCTTCTGCGAACCGAAGCCAATGGCAATGCCGAGGATGCCGGCACCTGCGAGCAGCGGCGCGACATTGACACCGATCTCGCTCAGCGCGGTGAGCGCAACCACCGCAATGATTACGCCAAGCAATGTCGTGCGCAGCATCGGCTGAAACGTGCGCAGACGTGCTGCGCGGGCGAAATGAGCATCGCGCGTCAGTGCCGCAAGCTGACGCTCCATCAGCGCATTGCTACCTTCCCACACAACCGCGGCGACAATGGCAGCGATGCCGACGGTGACGACAGCCGAGACGACCCGACTCCCGATCTGGCCGCCATAGAACCAGACAATTGCATTGACGCCCCACACTTCCAGCAGGGCAACCAGGCCGATCACCGCGATGATCGTTGCGACGACCTTGCGCAACAGTGGCAGATAACGATTGGCACGCGTTTCAAGACCCGGAAAGCGCTGAAGGATTTCCGGCTTGATGCGGAAACCGCGATCAATGAGACTCAGTGCAATCATCGAGGCGAGCCGGGCCACCAGCGCGACGATGACCGTGCCGACGATGTATCGCAGCAGCAATGAATAACCGTTCTGGATATTGAGCGCCCAGATGGTCCAAGCCGCCATCACGACGGCGATGGCCAGCACATGCCAGAGACTGGCGACGCGATTGCGCATCGCGCTCAGGAAGCCCGTAGCACCGATCGGCGCGCGGAGTGCATCGGCAACGGGCTTCCGGCATTGCAGGACGATGACGACGACAAACAGATGCACGACCAGCATCACGAGCTTGATCAGCGCAAAATGCGCCGAGCGATAGAGGCCCATCATCAGGGCGACATTGGCGATCGCTATGCCGGTGGCGCCGACGCCGACGATGCGACGCGTCCAGATTTCGAGATAGGCTGCGGTCTCCTCCTTCACCCTGAACAGCGCAAGCGGCCCGAACAGCGCGCGCATCGCGCAGATGACGGCGCGCGCCACCACATAGCTGTTTACGATGGCAAGGATCGCGAGGCGCGTGATCCCGGCATCGCCGATCTGGGTGCCGAGTAGCAACGATACCGTGCCGGTGAAGACGAAAATCGGAATCAATTCGAGGAGCAAACGGCCGACGACGTAAGGAAGCCGCAGCAACGACTGCCAGGCCCGGGTCAGGCTGCGCCGCCGCTTGTTGAGATCGGGCGCCTCGGTGAAATCGGCCGTGGAAGACGGTGGATCAACGCGTTCAATCACCGCCGCCGGCGCGCGCGCGACAAAGGGAATGCGCGCTTCGAGCGCCGCCTGCGGCCGCCGCAGTAGCCAGACCATGAGCCATTCCGCCGCCAGCGCACCGCCGAATACGACAACAAGTTTCCAGGCGATGTCGAACAGAAGATGATAGGTGGCGGGGTCGTTGGCGCTGCGCTGCAGCCAGTACCATAGCGCCGGAAAGCGCGTGACCGACTGCACGGCTGTCGAGACCTCGCGCGTGATATCGCCGAGCTGATCGGAAATCGTCACGAGCAATTGCGCGCCGAGGCTGTCGGCGTCGAGCGGAATGGCGGGCTTCTTTTCGGGCGGCGCAGGCGTCGCAGTGGCAATCGCGCGCAGCGTGTCGATCATCTCCTTGCGCTTGGCATCGTCCTGCAGCGTATCGAGGGCGGCCTTGGCCTGATCCGGAGACAGTGCCGATGCTGCGGGCGCCGGCGCCGCATCGGCCTTCTGCGCCAGCGCAGGACCGGTCGTCCCGGGCACCAACGGCGCGGTCATCAACAGGCATAGCAATGCAAAGAGCGGAAATGACTTCGGCGCCAAAAGGTGTCCCTTCCCGTGGCTGGAAAACGCCCTTTTCGCCTATTTCATGTGTCGGAAGTTTGATTCCCCGGCGACCATGTCTTGATATTTTGTCGCAGCGCAGCAGGAATGCGTCAAAGCAGGGCGATGGTCCCGCGAGAAGCCCGATTTTCAGGGAATGTTAGATATCGCGGCCTTCGACCTTCTCGGTCAGGGTCTTGACCAGCTCCGGCACCTTTTCGAGATGCGGATTGACCGCAAGCGCCTTTCGGAACGCATCAAGCGCACGCTTGTCGTCCCCCAGCTCCTGCATGATCATGCCGAGCCCCGCCAGAGCACCGAAATGCCGGGGTTCGCGCACCAGCACCTGCTCGATATCCTGCAGCGAGCGGGTATAATCGTTCTGCAGATAATACAGCGTGGCCCGTCGGTTCCAGCCTTCGACGTAATCGGGGCGCAGCTTCACCACGGCACTCAGCAGTTCCAGCGACAAATCGACCTGCTTGGCGTCCAGCGCCGTCTTGGCGCGTGTCATCAGCAGCGCCGTCGTATCGCTCGAGGTTTGCGACCACAGGGCCCAGATCCGGCCTTCGACGTGTTTGGCGCTGGCTTCGTCCGGCGCCGCTTTCAGCGCTCCGAACAGGAAATCCAGGCCGCGCGTCTTGTCGGCATTGACCTTCGGCAGTTTGGCGGGCGGCTCGGGGATCTTCTTCGGCGCATCCGGGGTCACGACCTGCGGATCTTTGACCTGCGCGAAAACAGGAGCAGCGCCCAGAAGCGCACTCAGCAGAATTCCAAAACCTGCGGCCGGGATTCTCAATGCCATGCTGCAAGTCTAAACACGAAAAAACGCGCTGCAAAGCAGCAGCGCGTCAAACACCTGTGATGTCGGACAAAAGCCCGAGCGTCTCGGCTGGCCGAAACGGCCGGCCGGACAACGATCAACCCTGGCGGGCCTTGAAACGGCGCTGGGTCTTGTTGATCACGTAGACGCGGCCCTTGCGGCGGACCAGGCGGTTATCGCGGTGACGAGCACGCAGCGATTTCAACGAGTTACGGACTTTCATCGGTCAATCCTGATAGCTTGCGATACTGACGTCAAAGACCGCGCGCGGCAGGCCGAAATCAGCGAAAATGGGCTTGAACCCGCTGGCGACCAAGCCGCCCGGGACCCGCGGTTTCTAAGCCATCGGGCGCCGGACTGTCAATCCGATCCAGGCCCCCTGACGGGTACTGGATCGATATTTGCAGGTATTTTGGAGGCTTGAGGTGCCGGCGCAACCGCCGGACCTCAAACCAGTGCACGTCACTCCTGCGGAACATTGGCGGTTTTCACCACCGCGCCCCACTTTTTGATCTCCGAATCGACGAATCCGGCGAATTCGGCGCCGGTCAATTTGCCCGGCTCGACACCCTGGGTCGCGAATTTTTCACGAGTCGCCGGGGCCGCCAGGATCTCCTTCATGGCGGCGACCAGCTTCGTATAGGCCGGATTGCCATTGGCCTGCGGCATATACATGCCGAACCAGGCAGTGGCCTCGAAACCCTTTACGCCTGCCTCGTCGAGGGTCGGGGCATTGGGCAGCGACGTCGCGCGTTGCGCGCTGGTGACGGCCAGCACGCGGATGGTGCCACCCTCCGCAGCGGGCAGAACCGTGGGCAGCGTGTCGAACATGATCGGGATATGGCCGCCGATCAGATCGTTCATCGCAGGCGCCGCGCCCTTGTACGGAATGTGCTCGATATTGATCCCGGCCATCTGCTTGAACAGCTCGCCGGACAGATGATTGGCGCCGCCAATTCCCGAAGAGCCGAACGACAATTTGCCCGGCTGCGCCTTCGCCATCTCGATCAGTTCACCGACGGTCCTGGCCGGAAAATCCTTGGTCACCACCAGCGCATTCGGCGCCGTTGCCACCACGGCGATCGGCGAGAAGTCCTTCTGCGTATCGTAAGGCAGGCTCTTGCGGAGGCTCGGATTAATCACATGATGCGTGGCCGTGACCAGCAACACGCTGCCATCCGCGGGCGATTTCGCCACAACTTCCGAACCGATCGTACCGGACGCACCCGGCCGGTTCTCGACGATCGTGGAGACGCCGAGTTTCTCACCGAGATATTGCGCAACGAACCGCGCCAGGATGTCCGTCGTGCCCCCGGCCGGAAACGGCACGATGATCTTGATCTGGTTGACCGGAAAATTCTGGTCGGCGGCGTGGCTGGTCGTCGCGGTGACCAGCATGAACACCGAACAAACTGCAGTCAGTAAAAGCTTCATCGCCGTTCCCTGCCCTTGTTTTGCTTTTTGCATTTTTTGTAACATCAGATCGTCTCAGGGCTGTCGCAGCAGCTTGGCGCTCTCGACCAGCGATCGCTCTGAAACATAGAACTCTCGCGCCCATTGCTCGTACTCGCCTGGCGCGCGCGTCCACGCCGTTTGTCGCAGTGTCTCGAGCAATTTGCGGTACTCGTCGCTGTCGGCCGCCGCCTTGAACGCCCGATACAACTTGCCGACAATCTCAGGCGGCATGTTCTTCGGTCCTACGAGTCCATAAGGAGCGGGATAGACAAGGTCGTAGCCGAGACTCTTTGCAGTCGGCACGCCCGCCAGCCAGTCGACCGGTTGCGGATCGAACGACAGCAGCATGCGCATCTTCCCGGGCTCCGTGTAAGGAAGAATCGTACCCACCGCATCGACGGTTGCCATGGCGTGGCCGCCCAGCACGGCCGTACCGGCCTCGCTGCTACTGCGATATCCGACATGTGTGATCTCGACACCCGCCATGGCGGCAAGAGCCTCAGCAAGAAGATGCATCGTGGTGCCGGCCCCGGCGGTCGCGATCGTCAGCCCACCGGGATTTGCCTTCGCATAGGCGACGAGATCCCCAACCGTCTTGAATGGTGAGTCGGCATTGACCGCGAGTACGAACGTGTAACCACCGAGACCAGCAATCCAGGTAAAGTCCCTGATCGGATTCCAATCGACTTTCTGCATGTAAGGGTAACGCAACAATCCTGCGGTAGCTGCCGCAATCGTATAGCCATCGGGACTGTCGGTCTTCGCCATCGTCGAGGGCGCAAGCGTCGCGCCTGCCCCCGGCTTGTTCTCGATGATGATGGGCTGGCCGAGTTGCTTGCTCGCAAGCTCGCCAAGCTTGCGGAACGTGATGTCGGTCGCCCCGCCGGGACCAAAGCCGACCAGCAACCGGATAGGCCGCACCGGATATGCTTCCTGAGCGCTGGCAACACCGACGACAGAGCAAGCCAAGCCAACTGCCATCAAGCCACAACGCAACGTCGTTCCAAGCCATCCCATATCGAATCTTCCCATGTTCTCGAGTTTCTTCTGATCCGGATTTTCCATCCGTTGATGATCATGATGGCGTGGCGTGCACGCTCCATGATTTGCGGTCATTCAACGCATTGACGTCGAAACCGGCAAGTTGCTTGTAGCGACGCTCGATATCCTGCAGCTCGGTCGCGGCATCGCCATGGGCGCCACGTCGCGCCATCGCGCTCACGCGCGCCATGACATCACCAGCCTGCCGTCGATTGGCCAGCTGGACTTCGGTGGCCACGGGACGGCGCTCGCTCTCATAGGCCAGCAGCGCCTCGTCGATCGAAGGCGCCGTCGCGATCTGATAGGCGAATACCCGCGCATCGAGAATCGCCTGTGACGCGCCGTTCGAACCGAACGGATACATCGCATGGGCAGAGTCGCCGAGCAGAGCGCCACGCCCAAAAACCCAGCGCGGCAGCGGATCGATGTCGGCCATTGGGTATTCATAGGCATAAGCAGTTGACGCAATCAGTTCATACACATCGAGCCAGCTGAAACGATAGTCGCGCGCGAATGCCGCGACTGCGTCGGACGCTATCGGTACATTCCAATTCCCCAGTTCTGCATCCGATCGATTTTTGTCAGCCGGGCGCACCAGCAGCCAATTGATGAGGCCCGGAGCGATCGGATAGGCGACGACGCGCTGCTTTTCATCACCGACGATAACCATCGACTGACCGGTCAGAAACGGTCCGGCCTTGGCCGCTCCGCGATACATCACCCATCCGTTCGATGCGATAGCGGTGGGCGCGCCGTACAAACTGTCGCGCAGTGCCGAGCGGATACCATCTGCCGCCACCACCACATCGGCCGGATGAGATTCGGACCGCCCCGTCTCCACATCGACCGCCAGCATCGCGACACCGCCATCATGACCCGAATGGACGTCGATGCCGGTTGCACGCCGTCCGACCCGAATGGCCGAGGTGCCCAGCCGTTGGCGGACGGCATCGACAAGCAGCCGCTGCAACTGACCACGGTGAACCGAATATTGCGGCCATCGATATCCGGCATCAAGTCCGCGAGGTTCGGCCCAAATCAGCTGCCCGGCAGGGTCATAATAGGCGAGCTCTTTTGTCGGCACCCCGATGGCTGCCAGCGCGTCTCCGAGCCCCAATTCACTGAGTTCGCGAACGGCGTGCGGCGGCAGGTTGATGCCGACGCCAACGTCCCGAATTTCGCGTGCAGCTTCGAACACGACAACATCGTCGCGGCCGGCGGCATGCAGGCTAAGGGCGGCCGTCAGTCCACCGACCCCCGCTCCTGCAATTGAAATCGGCATTGCGCTGGCCTCCGACGCTCAGGTGGTTGCTTGAACGGGAAATTCGACCATGGCCTCGCCAATGGCGACCTTCTCGTCGTTCTGGTTCTTCACCAGCACATCGATCAGCACCCAACGCGATTTTTCGGTGGTTTGCTTGGCCTTGATGATGCCAACCGGCTGGATCGTGTCACCGGGTTTCACCGGTTTGACCCAGCGCGTTTCGAGGCGGCGATGAATGGCGCCGGCGGGATAGGCCCAGCCGGTCAGCATCCGGGTGATGAGCCCGAAATTATTCATGCCATGCATGATGATGCCGCCGAAATTGGTCTTGCCGAAGCTGTTCTTCATGTAGTCGTCGTCGAGATGCAGCGGATTGTAGTCGAGCGAGCCGTCGCAGAAGAGCCGGATCGATTCGCGCGAAACCGGGAACTTCGGACCGTCGATGGTGTCGCCGGTGGAGAGTTTTTCAAAGTTGGTCGTCATGATGAATCTCCTCGTCTCGCTCACATCGGGCGGATGGTCTGGCCGCGGCCAGAGCAGATGACGTCGCCGTGCTGATTGAAAAATACGTTATCGTGGACCACGAACAGCCGCTCGCGCTTGATGAACTTGTCGAGCGCGCGGGCCTGCAGCGTGATGGTGTCGCCCGGCCGTGCCGGCTTGTTGTAGCTCCAGGACTGGCCGGCATTGACGGTGCCGGGCGTGCGCATCCAGTCGTCAGTCGGCGTGCACGAGAACATCAGCAGGATGTGGATCGACGGCGGCGCGATCAGCCCTTTGTAGGGCGACGCCTTCGCGTAAGCCTCGTCAAAATACAACGGGTGGTCCTCGCCGACCGAGCGGCAGTAAAGCTGGATCGCCTCCTTGGTCAGGACATAGGGCAACGTCTTGCGCGGCTCGCCCGGGACGATCTCGTCCCAGACCTTGCGCAGGTTCGCGTCCTTCCAGAAATCGGTTTCAAAAACTTCCGCTTGCGCCATCGCGCCTTCTCCACTATCGTTCACCAGGCGAACTTTATGGCCGCCTTACGAACAATTATAGGCGTGGTTTTCCGGGGCTGACAAGTCCAAACCGGCAGGATGGTGCATGGCCAAAGACAGTGATGGTTTCGTTCGGGCGATCGCCCGTGGCTTTGCGGCCGTCGAGGCGCTGGGCCGCCCACCCGGTCGACATACGCTTTCGGAGGTGGCCGCCAGCGCGGGCCTGAGCCGCGCCACGGCGCGCCGCATGCTCGCGACATTGATCGTGATGAAATATTGCGAAGCCGACGGTCGCTATTTCAGCCTCCGCCCGCGGGCGCTGGGGCTTGGCCTGTCCTACCTCAATGCACTGCCTTACTGGGGCTATGCGCAACGCGCCTTGGAAGACCTGCGCAACGAAATCGGCGAATCCTGCTCGCTAGCCGTGCTCGATGAGACCGAAATCGTCTATGCATTGCGATTGCCGGCACAGCGCATTCTCTCGGCCAATCTCGCCGTCGGCAGCCGCCTGCCCGCCCATGTGGTGTCGCTCGGCCGCGTGTTGCTGGCGGCCCTACCGCCGGACCAGCGCGCGCATTATCTCGCCACCACCGACTTCAAGCAGATCACCCCACGCACTGTCACCGATCCTGTGCTGCTGGAACGCGAGCTCGAACGCGTCGAAGCTGAGGGCTATGGCTGGATCGATGGCGAACTGGATCCCGCGATCTGCGGCATCGCCGTCCCCGTCCGCGACCACGGCGGCCGGGTCGTCGCAGCGATCAGCATCAATGCCATCTCGGGCACCATGGACGAGGCGATGGCAAAGGAGAAATACCTGATCCCGCTCCGCCGCACCGCGCAGGATATCCGGACACAGTCGTTCTCTACCAGCTAGCCGGCAGCGTTCCGCGTCTTTCATTCAGCAGGCCGGTTTGCTAGAGCAACCGCCAACGATAATGATGAAAGTGCGGGAGACGCGGGACATGAAATTGCTCAATCCGGACGACTTGGTCGCCATCGACATCCATACGCATGCGGAAGAACCCTGCGGCTGCCACGCCGACGACGGCTATGACGATTTCCAGGCTCGAATGGCCGAGTATTTCAAGTCGCCGCACAAGCATCCGCCGACGGTGCAGGAAACCGCCGCCTATTACCGCGACAAGAAGATTGCCGCGGTGATCTTCCCCGTCGACGCCGAGCGCGAGACCGGCTTCCGCCGCTACAACAATTACGAAATGCTGGAGATCGCCAAAGAGAACGCCGACGTCCTGATCCCGTTCGCATCGATCGATCCGCACAAGGGCAAGCTCGGCGTGCGCGAGGCGCGCAAGCTGATCTCCGAATACGGTGTAAAGGGCTTCAAGTTCCACCCGACCATGCAGGGCTTTTACGCCAATGACCGCATGGCCTATCCGCTCTATGAAGCGATACAGGAAGGCGGCGCCATTGCGCTGTTCCATACCGGACAAACAGGTGTGGGCTCGGGCATGCCGGGCGGCATGGGAATGCGGCTGAAATATTCCAACCCGATGTATATGGACGACGTTGCGGTCGATTTTCCCGACATGAAGATCATTCTCGCGCATCCCTCCTTCCCCTGGCAGGAAGAAGCGCTGTCGGTCGCGACCCACAAGCCCAACGTGTATATCGACCTGTCCGGCTGGTCGCCGAAATACTTCCCGCCGATCCTGGTGCGCTACATCAATTCGATCCTGCAGGATAAGATGCTGTTCGGCTCCGACTGGCCGGTGATCATGCCGGATCGCTGGATGGCCGACTTCGCCAAGCTCGACATTCGCGACGAGGTGCGTCCGAAGGTCCTCAAGAACAACGCACGGAAACTCCTGGGTATATGAAAAACAACGATCTGCCGCGTAAACTTGCGGATGCCCGGCAGATCGCTGCCATTGCCACCGGCTTCTCGCTGCCGTTCTCAACCAGCGGTCAAGCTATCGCGGTGTCGATCTTTGCAGTGCTCGCGCTGCTGACACTCGACCGCGATCATTTCATCGCCACATTGCGGAAGCCGGCAGCCTATCTGCCGGTCGCGCTGTTCGCACTGATTCTAGTCGGCGTGCTCTGGTCGATGCAGCCGCTCGGCGGCGCGATCAGATGGGTTGGTCCCTACGCGAAGCTGCTGCTGATCCCATTGGTGATGGCAACGGCATTTACGCGAAAGCAAGCGCTACAAATCGCCTGTGGCTTTCTTGCCGCCTGTATATGTCTTCTCGCCTTGTCATGGGCCGCGTTCCTGTGGCCCACGGGACCGTGGGGCTGGTTCAAGGCACCCGGCGTGCCTTTCAAGGACAACGCGGTTCAATCCGGCTGCTTCGCACTTTGTGCCTTCGCTCTGGCGATAGGCGCGGTGCGCGTCTGGGTGCAGGACACGCGCCGCGCCATTGCGATGATCGTGCTCGCGCTTCTGTTCTTTGCCGACATTTTCCTGATCTATGTATCGAAGACCGGCGCAATCATGGCCGCCGCATTGCTCGGTCTATTCATCATCCATGCCGGCGGCTGGCGGCGCTCTGCTATGGTCGCGGTCGCAGCCATGATCGTGATCGGCATCGCGCTGCTGACCTCGCCGCAAGCCCAGCGCCGGATCGCAGAGATCAATTCGGACATCAACGCCAATAGCGGTGAGACCGCCGGCGGCGAAACAGTCTCAACAGCATCGCGGCTGGATTTCTGGAGCAAGGCGGTCGGGTTCGTAAAGGCCTCGCCTATCGTCGGTCACGGCACCGGCAGCATCAAGCCGCTGTATCAGACGATGGAGGCAACCAAGCCGTCGCCCTATGGCCAAGCCACGCCCGATCCGCACAATCAAACGCTGCATACCGTGCTGCAGGTTGGCCTGATTGGCGGGCTTCTGCTGTGGGCCATGTGGATTGCGCATGCCCGGCTTTTTCTCGCGCGCGATTATGTCAGCGTCGTCGGGCAGGCCGTCGTGCTGCAGAACATGATCGGCGGACTTTTCAACAGTCACATCTCGGCGGTGACACAAGGGATGCTGTACTGTCTGGCAGTGGGATTGCTGGGCGCGCTGGTGCGCAACGCACATTCGGAATGACCGGCCGGAAGCCGCCGATTACTTCAGCTTCAGCCACCGCTTCAAATAACGCCGCCTGAACTTCTGCACGGCAAACTGTATGCGTAGCTGCAATTGCGCATGCCCTTTGCGATCGAGTGAGCTTTTGAACACGCCATTGAGCGAGCCTTGCTCCGCCAGCGGTGGTTCTGGCCACAGGAACGGGATGCCCATGGCAGGATCGCCGGTGTTAAAGGCGAGATCGATAGGCTCGTGCATCGGATGCCGCGCGATCCAGTCAAGTCGTGCCGAGGCCTCGGGCGCGCCCAGCACATAGGCTTCCATATTGCGGACGCGATTGCCCTCATAAACGATCTGGCCGGGCCGTAACTGGGATGCCGGGGTGTAGAAGTTCGTCGCGGCGCCAAGATGCAGAATGCGCGGCCGCGGCCACTTTTCGGCTTCGTCGAGCACGCGCTTCAACTGGTCGCAGAAATCCGGCACCAGCAATGCGTCATCCTCGAAGATCAGCGCTAGATCCTGACCGCGCTCGCGGATGCGCTGCATGGCGACGATGTGCTTCAAGGAGCAGGATTTCTGCCGCAGCGTGAGATCGGCGCCTTCGGCGAAATAGGCGCGATCGACATCGGATGTGATCTCGTCGGCGTCGAAATCCAGCACCCACTCGAACTTGATACCTGCACGGTCGAGCTCGCGCTGGATATGCTCCGTGCGCTCGGGCAACGACTTGGCATGGATCACATAGGCCGGCAGCATCGAGGGGTAGGCTCCAGAACATCGCCCGGCACGATCAGCCAGACAAGAGCCCGTATAAGGTCAAAACCGGCGTGAGGGAATGGCGCGGCAGCGCCCGCCCCAGTTCCCCAATGCACGGATGTGACTTCCCTTTGCCCGCGACATGTGAGAGGGCGTGGCGGTATGTCACTGAGACCGCATCATGAGCCTTGAGTCCGTCCGCGCCTTTCTCACCGCCAACGCCCCCGAATTATCCATAACCGTCACCGACAAAAGCTCGGCCACAGTCCTTCTCGCCGCCGAGGCATTGGGCGTCGAACCTGACCAGATCGCCAAGACGCTGTCGGTACGGGTCGGCGACCGGGTGGTGCTGGTGGTGACCAAGGGTACAGCGCGGCTCGACAACAAGAAGGCACGCGATGCGCTTGGCGGCAAGCCGCGCATGCTGGGAGCCGATGAGGTCGTTGCCCTCACCGGCCATCCGGTGGGCGGCGTCTGCCCGTTCGGCCTGGCAACGCCATTACAAGTCTACTGCGACGTGTCGCTGAAGGAATTCGCCGAGGTGTGGCCGGCGGCGGGCTCGGTCAACAGTTCGGTGCGGATGTCCCCTGCACGGATGGCCGAACTGACCGGGGCCAGCTGGGTCGATGTTTGCCAGGAACCAGCGGCAGTGCAGGGGCAAGCACCCGCGATGGGTTGATGCAGCGAGAATAATTCACTGCCATTTATTGCTGGCAGAGAACAAGCCAACCGCCGTCTCGTAGCCGAGCAGTGCGGCTATTGCTATTTTTGTCGGGGGATCGACTTCCCCCGCGCAAGGCACGATTTTCCGGATCTCGTCCCTGGGGACGATTGGCTGCACAGCAACATGCGCGGCCCAACCGGACAAGGACCATGCGCTTCAAAGCCCCATCTCATCGACCGCAGTCGTCGAAGACCTGGAAGCAGGTCGTGGCATCGATCGTGGCCGCAGCTGCAGCCGGACTGCAGTCCGCTGGCGCCTAAGCCGCTGCAGACGTCCGTCGGCGCGCAAACGCCGCTGCCCCAAGTTCCCGTTATCAAAATCTTGAGGGTATATAGCTAGGGTTGGGTCCGGCCGTGTGTAAATCGGCGGGAGGACCTCGAGATGCGGCTCTTGCCGATCACCGACGCCGACAGAAGCTGGGCTTCCCTGAAGTCCCAGTGGCGGAAGGCTGCCGAGGCCGCCGAAGAGGATTTTTCAGCCTACACTCAAGGCATGTTCGCCGCTTTGGAACCGGTGATGCAGGGCGGCAAGGGTGGGTTGTATGGCCTGTATGAGGGCACCGTCCCGCAGGCTTTCTGTCAGGTCAGCAAACTGCTGATGCCAAAATTCGAAGGCCCCGTGCTGCGTTGCCGCTTCATGACCGTATCGCCGGCCTACGACCTCGGACATGCTGGTCTTGATAAATACGGACAACTGTTGATCGAACTGTTTTCCGGCATGGTCTGGCTGTCGCGCAACGCCCTCTCCGCCAGCCATGTGCAGTTTCAGCTACGCAGCCCCGCAGATGCACAGTTCCTCGCGCCATTGCAGGCCGCTGTCCCTGACTCCCCGTTCCAGCGCTTTGCCATCAACGGCGCCTGGGTCGAATGCGACCTCAAGCTCCCCGAACTCGAGACAATGTAGGAGCGTGCAGCGCAATGCCGCGTGCCGCAAGCTTGCGCAGCGACATCGGCGATGGTAGCCCGGTTGTACGATGACCGGACAAGCCAAACGACGCGCCGCACGCAAGACGACCAACGGTGCAGCAGGCACGCCCTTGCTGCGACCGCTCAATCCTGTACGCCGCCGGACCGAGGAAGTGGTCGAGCGCATCGCCGCCCAGATCACCGAAGGCCGCTTGCCCGCAGGCGCCCGCCTGCCGACCGAGCAGGCCATGATGGCGGCCATGGGCGTCAGCCGCACGGTCGTTCGCGAGGCGATTGCGGCACTCCGCGCCCGGGGCCTTGTAACCACGAGGCAGGGCGCCGGCGCCTTCGTCAATAGCGAGCCCGATCAGCAGCCTTATGCCATCGACCCCGACGGTCTGGGCTCACTCGGCAGCGTGATTGAAATTCTCGAGCTGCGCACGGCCGTCGAGATGGAGGCCGCGGCCATAGCCAGCGAGCGCGCCACCGCCGCCCAGATCCGAGCCATTGCCAAGGCCGCGGCTACCTTCAGCCGCGCCATCGCCAATGGCGACCGTGCGGTAAAGGAAGATTTCGACTTCCACTTCGCCATTGCCCTCGCGACGCAGAATGCGCGCTTTGTCGGTTTTCTGGAATTCCTCGGCGGTCTCATTATCCCACGCCAGAGTATCCGCACCTTCGAGGGCAAGGCTGAATTGCAAAAGCGCTATCTCGAGAGCATCGAGAAGGAGCATCAGGTCATCGTCAATGCGATCAGCGCCCGTTCGCCGCGCAAGGCCCGCGATGCGATGCGCCGGCACTTGCTGAACGGTAAGGAACGCTACAAGCAGTTGTCAGTAGAGCCCGTTCAGTAGGCACTCACCTGAAGCCGAACGCATGCGGCAGTGCCATCGAGAACCACGGCACGTAGGTCACAAGCATCAAGACGGCGAACATCACCCAGTAGAACGGCCAGATCCCGCGCATCACCTCGTCCACCGAGACCTTGCCGATGGCGCAGCCCACGAACAGCGTGGTGCCAACAGGCGGCGTCAGCAGACCGATGCCGAGATTGAGCAGCATGACGATGCCGAAATGGACGGGGTCGATGCCGAAATTCTTCACCACCGGCAGCAGGATCGGCGTGCAGATCAGCAGCAGCGGCGCAAGATCGAGCGCAGTGCCGAGGATCAGCAGCATGATGTTGAGCCACATCAGCAGCACGTATTTATTCGACGAGATGGCGACGAAGAACTCGGTCATATGCGCCGGCATCTGCATCATCGCGGCGACATAGCCGAAGCATGACGCTGTCGCGACCAGTGTCAGCACCATCGCCACCGTCTGTAGCGTCCGGTAGGTCAGCATCGGCAGCTCGGACCACTTGTAGTCGCGATAGATGAACATCGTGACGAAGAAGGCCCAGACGCACGCCACAGCGCCAGCCTCGATCGGCGTGAAGATACCGGTGAGAATGCCGCCGAGCACGATCACCAGCGTGACGATACCCCAGGTGGCATCGCCCAGCATCTTCAGCGCCTGCTTCATCGGCACCGGCTCACCTTTGGGGTGACCGTCACGATAGGCAACGTAGAGACACAACAGCATGATCGCGAAGCCAAGGAGGAGCCCGGGCACGATGCCCGCCAAGAACAGGCTGGTAATCGAGACCACACCGCCGGTCGCCAGCGAATAGATCACCGCATTGTGGCTCGGCGGTACCAGGATCGCCTGGACCGAGGCCGAGATGGTCACATTGGTGGCGAACACCCGTGGATAGCCCTTTGCCGCCATCTGCGGGATCATTACCGAGCCAATCGCCGACGTGTCAGCGACCGACGAGCCGGAGATCCCGGACATGATGGTGGTGGCCAGAATGTTGACTTGCGACAGGCCGCCGCGAATCCGCGTGAAGCCGACCACCACGGCCGCGAAATCCACCAGTCGCCGCGCCATACCGCCTTCTGCCATGATGGCGCCGGCCAGCACGAAGAACGGCACGGTCAGCATCGACACCTTGCCGACACCGCTGGAGAGTTGCTGCATCACGGCCGCAACGGGCAGATCGATCCACAGTGCGCCGACCAATGCGGCCAGCGCCAACGCGAAAGCGATGGGCATGCCGACGGCGAAGAAGAGACACATGCTGAGAAGAAGAACCGCGATGTCCATGTGGGATTTCTTTGTTCTGGCTGGAGCTGATCGGCGAAGCTAGTCGAGAGGTACGTGCGCGTCGCTGCCATCATGCGGCGGCGGGCCGATGGTCAGGCGTTCGACCACAAAGAGAAACATCATCGCGCCGGAAACAGGGATCGGCATGTAGGTGATCCCGACAGACAGCCAGGGAAATTCATCCACTGAATTGCCCCAGGTGGCCATCACCAGCTTCATGCCCCAGATCATCATGAACAGCGCCATTGCGGCCATCAGCAATTCGCTGATGAAGGCGGCCGCGACCTGGGCTCGCGGCGGCAGCAAATTGGTGCCCACCGTCATGTTCATGTGGATGCGCTGGCGATAGCAATTGGCAGCGCCAATAAACGTCACCGCGATGGTCAACAACACCGCCAGCGGCTCCGGCCATGACGCTGCGCTATTCAGAATGTAACGCGTGTATACGGCCCACGGGATGATCGCAGAGATTAACACGAGCGCCAGACACGAGAACACGGCACCACCCCAGTATAGCGCGTTCATGGTGCGGCGGAACGCATAAGCCGCACCATGGCTGGCGGCTTCGTCAGGTAGATGAGATGCGATCGGCAATTTGGAAATGACGTCGGACATGAAGACCTCAGGCGCTGCGACTGAACCGTGGATCTCTCAGTCGTCGTCGCCGCTTTCGCAGGGGGCGACGACTGAGAATTTTCGCTACGCTACCGCAGCGATGCGCTTGGTCATCTCGGCGTATTTCGCACCGTATTTCTCCCACACCGGTTTCACGGCATCGCGGAACGGCTGCTTGTCGATGGACGTGACAATGTCGGTGCCGACTTCCTTCATCTTGTCGAGCGCCGCTTTCTCTGCCTCATACCAGAGCGCGCGCTGCTCGAGCTGGGCTTCGCGGCCGAATTTCTTCAGCAGCGCTTGGTCGTCCGGCGTGAGCTTCGCCCATGATGCCTTCGAGAACACCAGCAATTCCGGAATGATCAGATGCTCGGTCATCGAGAAATATTTGGCGACCTGGAAGTGGTTCTGCGCCACGAAGGATGGCAGGTTGTTCTCGGCCCCATCGACGACGCCGGTCTGCATGGCGCTGAACACCTGATCAAAGCCCATAGCGACGCCGTTGCCACCTAGCGCATTCATGGTGTCGATAAACAAGGGATTACCGATCATCCGGATCTTGAGACCCTTGAGATCGGCGAGGGTCTTGATCGGGCGCTTGCTGTTATAGATGTTGCGGGAGCCGGCATTCATCCACCCAAGCGCGACCAGACCGGTTTTTTCGTTGGCCGTGATCTTGTTCAGCAGTTCGGTGCCGATTTCGCCGTCGAGAACCGCTTCCATGTGCTTGGAATCGCGAAAAACGAACGGCATGTTGAAGACGTTGACATCATCGACCACAGGGCCGACGGCGCCAACAGAGATACGGGCGATCTGCAGAGCGCCGACCTGGGCCTGCTCGATGGCCTCTTTCTCGCCGCCAAGCTGCATGGACGGAAACATCTGTATGGTGAGCCGGCCGCTCGTGGCGCCATCCAGCTTCTTGCCCATGCGGACCACGGATTCGACCGTGGGATAGCCGAGCGGGTGGACGTCGGAAGCCTTCAGAACCATCTTGGTCTGCGCCTGCGCGGGCGTAAGCTGCCCGAGGCCGGTCACTCCGGCGGCAAGCGCGGCCAAGCCGCCTTTGATGACATCTCTTCTCTTCATGGACGAAATCCTCCCTGTGAATTTCCCGATGGCGCTTTGGCCGTTATTCTGGTTCGCCCCTTTGCGGGGTCGATTTTGTCGTCACAACTCTAGGAGCGCGCCGGCCTGCCGTCCATCGGTTTGCAATCGGCGGCACATCCGAAAAGTTGTACGATGACCCGACATCTAGCACCGACACCGGAGACCGGCAAGCACGTGCCAGAGCCCCGCGCAGAACTAAAGTTCTACGCATGTGCAGTGCGAAGAGAGCGGCAGATCGGCCGTCGAACGGGTATTTAGTCCCCGCTGATTGATTGGGCGGAATCGGTGTAAAAGGAGGCGTCTATCACCGTAGGAGCCATACGTGCCAACCGAACGCTTTCAATTTCCCGGCGCGACCGGCCATATGCTGGCGGCAGCGCTCGACCTCCCCGATGGCGGCGTGCATGCGTATGCTCTGTTCGCGCATTGCTTCACCTGCGGCAAGGACGTGCTGGCGGCGCGGCGCATTTCCGCCGCACTGACGCTCAAAGGCATCGCGGTACTGCGCTTCGACTTCACCGGCCTCGGCTCCAGCGAGGGCGATTTTGCCAACAGCACCTTCTCGTCGAATGTTGCCGATCTCGTGAGAGCCGCCGACCATCTGCGCGAGATCCGTCAGGCACCCGCCATACTGATCGGCCACAGCCTCGGCGGCGCCGCGATCCTCGCCGCGGCCGAACAGGTCCCGGAAGCGAAAGCCGTCGTCACCATCGCGGCGCCGTCCGATCCCGCCCATGTCACCGACATGTTCGCCGAACATGTGGACGCGATCCGCGAAAAGGGCGAGGTCGAGGTGAAGCTCGCCGGCCGCCCGTTCAACATCAAGCGTGAATTCCTCGACGATATCGCCGAGCACAATCTGATGGCCAAGGTCACCAGGCTACACAAGGCGTTGCTGATCATGCATGCGCCCACCGACGACACGGTGGGTATCGACAACGCCACGCATATTTTCGTCGCCGCCAAACATCCCAAGAGCTTCGTCTCGCTGGCCGGCGCCGACCATCTGCTGACGCAGAGGCACGACGCGATCTACGTCGCCGACGTCATCGCCGCCTGGGCGGGGCGCTATCTCGATCCTGTTGCCGTGACACCCGTGGCGAGCCTGCCGGAAGAGCCGCGCAAGGTGGTTGTCAGCGAGACCCGCGCCAATAAATTCCAGCAACTGGTCACGGTCGGCCCACATCGCCTGCTCGCTGACGAACCGTTGACCGTTGGCGGCGAGGATACCGGCCCCGGCCCCTATGATCTCCTGATCAGCGCACTCGGCGCGTGCACCGCGATGACCATGCGGCTTTATGCCGACCGCAAGGCACTCCCGATGGAGCACGTCACAGTGACGCTGAACCACAAGAAGATCTACGCGAAGGACTGCGAAGAGTGCGAGACCGAGGACGGCATGCTCGACCAGATCGAGCGCGTCATCGCGATCGACGGCGAGCTCGATGCCGAGCAGCGCGCAAAGCTCATGGAGATCGCTGACAAATGCCCGGTACACCGGACACTGACATCTGAGATCAGGATCGTGACGACCGCAGCAGAGTAGGCGTGTCGCTGACGCGCCTTTATCTGTTAGGGTCCGGATAGACCAGGCTGCGCCAGCCCGAGCGATCGAACGGCGCCCAGGCGCCTTCCTTCTGCGCGAGACGCTCCGCCACTGCATAGACGACTGCGGGGTGATGCCCCATCCCGCAATGGCTGCTCTCGACCTCGATGCTCTCGGACATCGCCGACGATTTCTCCATGCAGCCTTGCCAGGCGCAGACGCCATCGGTGCGACTAAAGATCGCCGTTGTGGGCACCGGCGGTGTATCGGCGAGCGAGCCGCCAAAACTGTCGTCGGTATCGTCGGCGCGTTTGCCGCTGGCGAATTCATAGACGCGCCAGGCATTGGTGGATTTCGGATGGCCAGCGAACGGACTGCCCAGCGTGATCACGGAGCGCACGCGCTCCGGCATCATCTTGGCGAGCTGGCGCGCATAGAGGCCGCCGAGGCTCCAGCCGATGACGCTCACCTTGCGGCCGTGGGTCTCATTCATCTCTTTCAGCAATGCGACCATGCTATCCTGCACGCCGTCGCGTAGTCCGAGATTGCGGCCCTGCTTCCAGCCACTCACGGCATAGCCCCGGCCCTTCAAGAACGTGCGCAGCGGGCCCGTCGAGACATCCGAAGCCACAAGACCCGGCAGTATCAGCACCGGATGGCCATCGCCCCGCGGCGCGAGATTCAACAGCGGCAACGCGCCGAGAAAGGCGCCGAATTCGTGGACCGCACGGCCTTCAAGAAACATCAGGGTTTTGGACGGGGGACGCTGCGCCTGGGCCGTAGCCGACATCTGATTTCCTCTCGCCGGCGCGTTGGCCGGTCATATCGATTGATTGAAAGCAGCCTCACATGGAGGGCATCACACAACGCACCGAAGCAAGCATCAGTTCACTGAAGTTAAGGCCGGGTTTGCGGTAGTTCAAGCGCACCCGGATACCCAATCGCAGCTACGCTTCCGCAATGCGGAACTGCGCGCCTCACAGCAGCCGCAACAGATACTCGATCGTGTAGAGCGCCAGACCGGCTAGCCCGCCGATCAGCGAACCGTTGAAGCGGATATATTGCAAATCCTTGCCGATATTCACTTCGATGACGCCGATCAGCTGACCCATGTCCCAAGCCTTCACCTGATCGGCGATGAAGCCGGACACGCCGCTCTTCTGATCGGCGATGAACGAGCGCAACACCACGACGATGCCCTGATTGATCTCGCCGCGCATCTCCGCATCGGCGCGAAGTGCCGCACCGGCCTCGATAAAGACATTGGCGAGATGATGCGCCAGTACATTGCTTTCGCCCGATGCACTGCGTTCGATGAAGCTGCGCGCATTGTTCCAGAGATTACGTCCAAGTTCGGCAAGCTCGGGGCGCGCCAGCAGATCGCGCTTCAACCCGTCGATGGGGCCGGTGAAGCCGGGCTCGGTCTCAAGCCGGTCAACGAAAGACAGCAGCATGCGATCGAATTCGCCGCGAAACGGATGTTCGGGATCCTTGCGCACATCGTCGAAGAAGGTGGTCGCCGAGGCGACGATCCGCTTCAGCAGGAACGCATCGGCGCGATAAAGCTTGAGCAGCGTCGGCAGCTCGTCGCGAATTTTGTTCTTGATGACGGCCAGCGTGTCCGGCTCGGTCAGCGCGCCATGCATGGCGCCGAGCAGATTGTCGAGCAGGCCTTGATGGCGACCATCGCGAATGAAGCCGCGCATGGTGCCGGCTGCGATGGGCGCAAGATCGACCGACTGCAGCTGCGTCATCACGCGGCGGATAATGAAGGTTTTGAGGCCCGACGTTTCCGTCGCCGACATCGCCTCGGGCAGCAGCCGCAGCAAGAAACGCGCGAGGTCCGCGCTACGCTTTTTATCGCTCAGCCAGTCTGCAACGAAACTCGCAAAATCCACCTCGCGTAATTTGGCCTCGACCGGCCCCGCTTCGAGGAAATGCACCTCGATGAATTCACCCAGCTTGTCGGCGATGCGATTCTGATTCGCCTGGATGATCGCGGTGTGCGGAATCGGCAGGCCCAGCGGCCGACGGAACAGCGCGACAACGGCGTACCAGTCCGCCAATCCGCCAATGGTCGCGGCTTCTGCAAAGGCCGCAACGAATCCGAACACCGGGTGAATCGGCAGCAGGATTTTTGCCGTTATGAACACCACCAGACAGCTCGCCAGCACCAGCGCCGCGATCGCCTTGATGCGGCGCAACTCTGCTGCGCGTGCGGCGTCGCCGGGACTGGCGAAAGACGAAAAACTGTTTGCATCCATGGGCTTCCTCAACTGGTCAGGATCGCCGGTTCCCGCTGTTAACATAATGTCGGACAATGTGAGTCACTGTCGTTAACCTTTCTTAAAGATGTCGCTCGCGGAACCGGCTCCGCGTGATAAATCTCGATTCGAACATGCGAGGCGCGCTTCGCTTTGATGCGTGCCGAAGACCGTTTTGGGAATTTCATGAGCGAATCATTGTCGTACCGCCCCGCCCGCGATCCGCTACCGGATCAGGAACAGAAACAGGCCGCGCTGAGCTATCTCAACGAAGCCTGGGCGGAAGCACGGCATGACGGCGTCGATGGCGATTGCCTCGCGCAGGCCAGCCTGTTCGCAGCCTTTGCCGAGCTCGTCGGCACCTATGGCGAAGACGCCGTGGCGAAATTCGTCGAGGGTCTTCCGGGCCGCGTGCGCAATGGCGAGTTCTCGCTGACACTGGCGCGGCAGTAAGAAGCACCCCCTTTGTAGGATGGGGAGAGCGCCTTCGCGAAACCCGTCAATTACAAACGCGGAAATGATGGGTTTCGCTGCGCTCTACCCATCCTACGCCTTGCAATGACTGCTACGCCTTCAGCGTTTCCAGGAATTTCACCGTCTCGCCCTGCGACGGCGTAACCAGCTCGCCCTGCCACATCACCCGGCGACCGCGCACGAAGGTGCCCACGGGCCAGCCGGTGACCTTCACACCGTCATAGGGCGTCCAGCCGGCCTTCGAGGCTACCCAGTCATTGGTGATGGTCTCGGTGCGCTTGAGATCCACGATGGTGAAGTCGGCGTCGTAGCCCGCCGCGATGCGGCCTTTCATGGCGATGTTGTAGAGCCGCGCGGGACCTGCACTCGACAGATCGACGAAACGCGCCAGCGACAGGCGGCCGGCATTGACGTGATCCAGCATGATCGGCACCAGCGTCTGCACGCCGGTCATTCCCGAAGGTGACGCCGGATAGACCTTCTTCTTTTCCTCGAGCGTGTGCGGCGCGTGGTCGGAGCCGAGCACGTCGATGATGCCCTGATGGATGCCGTTCCAGATGCCGTCACGATGGCTGGCGTCGCGCACCGGCGGATTCATCTGCGCCAGCGTACCCAGGCGCTCATAGCATTCCGGCGCCGCCATGGTCAGATGATGCGGCGTCGCCTCACAGGAAGCGACATCCTTGTGGTCGCGCAGGTATTCGATTTCTTCCTTGGTCGAGATGTGCAGCACATGGATACGCTTGCCGGCCTCGCGCGCCAGATTGACCAGACGCTGTGTCGCCATCAGCGCCGCAGTCTCATCGCGCCACACAGGGTGGGAGCGGGTGTCGCCTTCGATGCGCAGGTTCTTGCGTTCGTTGAGGCGGTATTCGTCCTCGGCATGAAACGCCGCGCGGCGCTTGATGACCTGGAAAATACGGCGGAGGCTGTCGTCGTCCTCAACCAGCAGTGCGCCGGTGCTTGATCCGATAAACACCTTCACGCCGGCGCAACCAGGTGCACGTTCGAGCTCCGGCAGGTCCTGCACGTTTTCGCGGGTACCGCCGATGAAGAATGCATAGTCGCAATGCATGCGATGATGGCCGCGCTTCACCTTGTCGGTGAAGGTGGCCTCGTCGATGGTCAGCGGATTGGTATTCGGCATTTCGAACACGCCGGTGACACCCCCCATCACGGCGCTGCGCGATCCGGTCTCCAGATCTTCCTTCTGCTCGAGACCCGGCTCGCGGAAATGCACCTGGGTGTCGATCACGCCGGGCAGGATATGCAGCCCCTTGCAATCGATCACCTCCTCCGCGGAGGCAGCGCCAAGCGATCCGATGGCGGCGATTCGGCCATTGCGAATGCCGATGTCACGCACGCCCTCGCCGTCCTGATTGACGACGGTGCCGTTCTTCAAAATGGTATCGAATGTCTGGGTCATCTGGTCTCGTCACAGCCTGTGGATGCCGCGCAGGATGAGCGCGGGCCTTGTTGTCGGCATCTTAGCGGCTTAACTTTGACTGTCATATCCGCCAGCCGCGATTCACCTCGTTTCCTGGCTCCTTTTTGGATTTTTTCGAGATTTTCCCAATGAAAGCAGCGTTCCTCCCCGATCGAGGTGTGGTGAAGATCGCAGGCGACGACGCCCGCGGTTTCCTCAACAACCTCGTGACCTCCGAGATCGAGGTGCTGACACCCGGCACCGCACGGTTCGCCGCGCTGCTGACGCCGCAGGGCAAGATCATCGCTGACTTTCTAGTCACCGAAGTGCCAAGCGGCCATGGCGGCGGGCTGCTGATCGATTGCCCGCGCGAGCTCGCACAACCGCTAGCCACCAAGCTCGGTTTCTACAAATTGCGCGCCAAAGTGAGTGTGGAAAACCTCTCCGACGCGCTCGGCGTGCTGGCGGTGTGGGACGGCGAGCCCGGGATGAAGCCGGACCTCGCCTTTACCGATCCGCGCAATGCCGCGCTCGGTTACCGCATCCTCGTCCCGGCGGATCTCGCCGCGAAGACGGCGGCGCTGGTTGGGGCCGAACTGGTCGACATTGCCGAATATGAGGCGCATCGGATCACACTCGGCGTGCCGCGCGGCGGCGCCGACTTCGCCTATGGCGATGCGTTCCCGCATGAAGCCAATATGGACAAGCTCGCCGGCATCGATTTCGACAAGGGCTGCTATATCGGTCAGGAAGTCGTCTCCCGCATGCAGCATCGCGGCACTGCGCGTACGCGCATCGTCGGCGTCACACTGGATGGTGTGGCACCGGCCGCCGGCACCGAGATTCGCGCAGCCGACAAGCCGATCGGCACCATGGGCTCGTCTGCCGATGGCCGTGGCCTCGCCATGATCCGCACTGACCGCGCCAGTGATGCGCTCGATGCCGATGCCGCTTTCATGGCCGGCGACATCGCCATTCATCTGGCCGACGCCGCTGCGGTGCGCACGCTGGCCACGAAGAAGAACCCCGCATGAAAAAGATTTCGGCATGAGCAAACCCGCGATCACGCATGTCGACGGCAAGACGCGCTGCCCATGGCCGGGTGAAGACCCGTTCTATATCGCCTATCACGACACCGAATGGGGCGTGCCGGAATACGACGACCGCGCGCTCTATGAAAAGCTGATACTCGATGGCTTCCAGGCAGGATTGTCGTGGATCACGATCCTGCGCAAGCGCGACAATTTCCGCAAAGCGTTCGATGACTTCCAGCCAGAAAAGATCGCGCGCTACAGTGAGAAGAAAGTTCACGCGCTGATGAATGACGCCGGCATCGTGCGCAACCGCGCCAAGATCGAAGGCGCGATCCTCAGCGCCAAGGGCTACCTGAAGATCATGGAAGAAGGCGCCGGCTTCTCGAAATATCTGTGGGACTTCGTTGACGGCAAGCCGCTGGTCAACAATTTCAAGACCCATGGCAGCGTGCCGGCCTCGACGCCGCTATCGGCCAGGATCTCCAAGGACCTGCAGGCGCGCGGATTCAAATTCGTGGGGCCTACCATTGTCTATGCCTTCATGGAGGCCACCGGCATGGTCAACGATCATCTCGTGACCTGCTTCTGCCATGAGGCCTGCATGGGCCTGAAGCGCAAGCCGCGCCTCAAAGCCAAGTAGCGACAAGAAACCAAAGAACAAGAACCGATGGCCAAATCGAAATTCGACCAAAGATTTTCCCGCGACGTTGCCACCCGCGCCTGGCAGCGCATGCTCTCGGGCCGGCGGCTCGATCTGCTCGATCCCTCGCCGCTCGATATCGAAGTGGCAGATATCGCCCACGGGCTCGCGCGTGTGGCGCGCTGGAACGGGCAGACTCACGGCGCACATATTTTCTCGGTAGCTCAGCACACGCTGCTGGTGGAAGCCGTGCTGCGCGAGCAGATGCCGCGCGTCGACGATCGCGTGCGGCTCGCAGCATTGCTTCATGATGCGCCGGAATATGTCATCGGCGACATGATCTCGCCGTTCAAGGCGGTCATCGGCGGCGATTACAAGGTGATCGAGAACCGCCTGCTCGGCGCGATCCACATCCGCTTCGGCCTGCCGCCGGTGCTGGAGCCCGGGATCACCAAGCAGATCAAGGCCGCTGACATGGGCGCTGCCTATCTGGAGGCAACGCGGCTCGCGGGCTTTTCGCAGGCCGAGTCCAAACGACTGTTCGGGCGGGATCCCGGTCTCTCGGAGGCGATGGTGGATGACTATCTGACCCCGTGGTCGGCGAGCAAGGCAGAGAAACGGTTTCTGGCGCGGTTCGAGACGCTGTTGGCGTGAGTGTAGTTTCACCACACACTTGACTGTCATCACCGGCTTGACCGGTGACCCGGCAGACATCGCCGCGGATTTTGCATCGAGAGGTCACGGTATAATTGATCGCCCGCTTTCGCGGGCGATGGCAGTCGGGCCAGTGGCAGCGACGCACCGCTTTTGCTACCATACCCGCAGTCCTATGATGCCGGCGATAAGAAGATCGCGCTAACCCATATGCGGGCGATCATGGGCACACGGCTCGCATTCGGTCGGCGAGTGGCACATTCCCCTTGAGGTCGGAGCCTTCCATGCGCGCATACGTCCTGAAGCGGTACGGCGGTCCTGAAGGTTCGCTGTTGATGGATGTCCAGGCGCCCACGCCAGGGCCACGCGATATTCTCGTTAACGTACGCGCTGCGGGCCTGAACCCGGTGGATTTCAAGATCCGGCAGGGAAAGCTGCGCGCAATCCTGCGGTCAAAGCCTCCATTCGTGCTCGGCAACGAACTCGCGGGTGATGTGATTGCCATCGGCAACCAGGTCAGCCGGTTCCGCGTAGGTGACCGTGTGTTTGCCCGGGTGGCGAAGGATCGTGCCGGCGCATTCGCCGAACAAGCCTGCGTCGACGAGGATCACGCTGCGCATATGCCCGGGATCCTGGATTACACGACCGCGGCTGCCGTCCCGCTTGCGGGACTGACCGCTCTGCAGGCCCTCAGGGATGAGCTCGGCGTCAAACCGGGACAGAAAGTGTTCATCTCGGGCGGCTCCGGAGGCGTCGGCACCTTCGCCATTCAGATCGCCAAATGGCTTGGTGCACATGTGACCACGACAGCTTCGAAGAGGGGTGAAGCACTGGTGCGCTCGGTCGGGTGCGATGAGGTCGTCGATTATACGACCCAGGACATATCCAGCGTAAAGGATAGATTTGATGCTGGATTTGACCTGATTGGCGGCAAGACCCTGGACCAGATGTTCGGAGTCATGAAGCCCGGAACCACGATCGTTTCGGTGGCCGCTCTGCCGGAACCGCAAACCGCGATCAGGGATCTCGGCGGCCGCCCGGCTCTTGCCGCCATCTTCTGGCTAATGAGTTTCAACATCCGGGCCCGGGCGCGACGTGCTGGTGTCCGCTATCGCTATCTCTTCATGCATCCAAGCGGTGGCGATCTCGCTCTGCTTGCTGAGCTCATCGAGCAAGGGAAATTGAAGGTCACCATCGACAGGACCTATCCACTCGCGAGAATTGCTGAAGCTCTGGAGTACGTCGAAAGCGGACGCGTCAAAGGGAAAGTCGTTGTCACGATCCCATGAATTATAGACGGCTCTTTCGCCGGGTTCGCCGGCTTTCGCGGGCGATAATTGTTGAGCCAATCGCAGTGACGCAGTGCTTTCACTGCCGCGTCTGCAGCCGTATAATGCCCGTAACAAAAGGACCACCATGATCCACGTCTGCTCGCTTGCCGATCTGCATCCCACCGTGAAAGACACCGGCGCGAGCCATGTGCTGACGATCATGGCCAATGTCGCGCAGGTACAGCGGCCGCCGTCGATCCTCGAAGCCAATCATCTGCGCGTCTCCGTGGACGATATCACCGAGGTCATGGACGGCTTCATTGCGCCGAACGAGGGCCATGTGATGCAGGTGCTCGACTTCGCCCGCGGCTGGGACCGCGCTTCGCCGATGGTGATCCACTGCTATGCCGGCATCTCCCGTTCGACGGCCAGCGCATTCGCCGCCGCCTGCATGCTCAATCCGGACCGCGACGAGCGCGATATTGCGCTACGCATTCGCGCGGCCTCGCCAATCGCGTCCCCAAACCGCCTGCTTGTGACGCTGGCCGACAAGGCGCTCGGCCGCAACGGCCGCATGGTCCGCGCGCTCGACGAGATGGGCCCGGGCAATCTGACCGTGATCGGCAAGCCGTTCCGCCTCGATCTGGATTAATTCCAGCAATTGCGTGCCAAATACACGCAACGCGTGAACTAAAGTTCTCCACGACAACACATAGAGTGGCCATGTCCCCAGACGTCGTTCCGGGGCATGATTGGCGTGTGCCCTGTTTCCAGAAGGTTTGATAGTCGATGTTCGATGATTTCGGTTTCGTCACGCTGGTGATAGCCATCGTCGCCTTCATCTTCGCGCGCAAAGCGCGCAATGAGGTGAAGGTGCTGCGTGCCCGGCTCGATGCCTTCCAGGCGACGCCGCATGTGGCAACGATGACCGCCACAGCAGCGCCCGTCGTCGCAGCACCCGCACCGGACATCGTTTCCGCACCTGCCCAGTCCGACACATCGGCTGAGGTCATCGGGGCCCCCTCCCCTTCGATCCAGCCGGATGTCCTTTCAGAGGTCCCGCCCGAGCCTGCCGCACCTGCTGAAGTGCCTGCTGCCAGCCCCGGCTTCGAGGAACGCATCGGCACGCGCTGGGTAGTGTGGGTCGGCGGCCTCACGCTGGCGCTCGGCGGCTTCTTCATGGTGCGCTATTCCATCGAGGCCGGCCTGCTCGGCCCCGAAGTGCGCGTGCTGCTCGGCGGACTGTTTGCCCTGGCATTGCTCGCAGTTGGTGAATTTGCCCGCCGCAAGGAAAGCCTCTCATCGATCGCGCCGCTGCCCATCGCCAATATCCCGGCGATCCTCACCGCCGCCGGCACCGCCGTCGCCTTTGCCACCGTCTATGCGGCCTATGCGCTGTATGACTTCCTCGTCCCTGCCACCGCCTTCGTCCTGCTCGGCATCGTCGCCATGTGCACCATGGCCGCGGCGTTGCTGCATGGCCCGGCTCTCGCGGGTCTCGGCATCGCCGCCGCATTCGTCACGCCGATGCTGGTGTCGTCCGGCAAGCCGGATTACTGGGCGCTGTATATCTATCTCGCCATCGTCATGGCAGCGGCCTTCGGCCTCGCGCGTATTCGGTTGTGGCGCTGGCTGGCGCTGACCACCATCACCTTCGCGACGCTTTGGACGCTGCCCGGGCTCGACGCCGGCACACCGGCCCTCGCGCCCCATGCATTCCATGTCCTGGCCGGCTTCGTCCTCGCCTCTTTGCTGGTCGTATGCGGCTTCATGTACGGCCCGCCGGCAGAAGAAGGTCGCATCGAGGGCATCTCGTCGGGCGCGCTCGGTGCGAGCCTGCTCAGCGCGACGCTGGTGGTGCTTTCCAGCTTCCATGCCGACATGGCCATGGTGGGTTTTGCGCTGATCGTCGCCGGCACGCTGTTTGTCGCTTGGTACGCGCAGGCGGCCACCGCGGCCGTTGCCGTGGCCGCGGGCTTCGTTGGCGTTGTGTTTCTGGAATGGGCAATTCAGGGCAATCTCGACATGCTGGTGCTGCCCGGCGGGCCGCTGGCCGGCATCGGCGCCAGCCCGGTGGAAAGCTCGGTGTCGCTGCATCTGGCGTCCGCTGCCATCTTCGCCATCGGCTTCGGCGCACTCGGCTTCCTCGCACAGGGCCGCTCCATCAGTGCCGTCATTCCGGTGATCTGGTCCGGCGCCGCCGTGTTCACGCCGCTGGCGCTATTGATCGCGCTCTATGCCCGCATCGCGCATCTCGATCGATCGGTCCCCTTCTCCATCCTCGCCGTCATCATCGGAGCTGCCTTCGCGGCGGCTACCGAACTGCTCGGCAAGCGCGAACAGCGCCCTGGCCTCGCGATCTCCACAGCACTGTTCGCCACCGGCACGCTTGGCGCGCTGGCGCTGGCTTTGACATTCGCGCTGGAAAAAGGCTGGCTCACCATCGCACTGTCGCTGATGGCGCTGGGCACCGCCTGGATCTCGATGCAGCGGCCGATCCCGTTCCTGCGCTGGCTCGCCGCCATTCTGGCCGGCATCGTCGTCGCCCGCATGGGCTGGGAGCCGCGCGTGGTCGGCGATCTGGTCGGCACCACGCCGATCTTCAACTGGCTGCTGTGGGGCTATGGCGTGCCGGCCGCGTCGTTCTGGACTGCCAGCATACTGATGCGCCGCGGCGGCGATGATGCGCCGCTACGCATGGTGGAATCCGCTGCCATCCTGTTCACGGTACTGCTGGCCTTCATGGAGATCCGCCATCTCGTCAATGGCGGCAACGTCTACCGCTCGTCGTCAGACCTCACGGAAATCGCGCTGCAGGTCTGCGTTGCCCTGGCGATGGCCATCGGGCTGGAGCGACTGCGCGTCCGCAGCGGCAGTATCGTGCACAATGTCAGCGCGGTGCTGCTGACACTCTTCGCGGGCATTGCGACGCTCGGCGGATTGATGTTCCTCACCAATCCCGGCATCTGGTACATCGATGTGGGCGGCGTGGTCATCAATCTGCTGCTGCTCGGCTATGCCCTCCCCGCCGTGCTGGCACTGCTATTGTCCTATACCGTCGCCGAGCGCCGCAAGCCGGCCTATGGCAACACCATTGCCGGCGGCGCGCTGGTGCTAGCGCTGATGTTTGTGACGCTGGAAATCCGCCGCATCTATCACGGTCCGGTTTTCTACAACGCATCGACCACCGACGCAGAACAATACACGCTGTCGATCGCATGGCTCGGCTTCGGCGTGGTGCTCCTCGGGCTCGGCGTTATCTTCAGCTCGCAGCGCGCGCGTCTGGCCTCGGCCATCGTCATCGCGTTGACGGTGCTGAAGGCGTTCCTCATCGACATGTCATCGCTGACCGGTGTCTATCGCGCGCTGTCCTTCATGTGCCTCGGCCTGGTGCTGGTGGCGATTGGCTGGCTGTACCAGCGCATCCTGTTCTCCAGACGCAAGGCGCAGCCACCGAAGGTGGCCCCGGCAGCGGAAACCTGACGTTTCCCGCTTCAATTCCCGCTTGCGCATTCCCTGCGATCGTCAATGATACCGATCGCGGCGATCCCCGGCCTTAAACCGGGGATGGCCGCATAAAAAGCATCCGCGCACCAAGCGCGAGAGCCAAAAAGATCGGGAGCCCATGAACATCCAGGGAAAGATCGCCACAGATTCGTCCGTAAACAACGCGGCCGAACATGTCGATGTCATCGTCGTCGGAGCCGGCATTTCCGGCATCGGCGCCGCCTATCATCTCACCAAGCAAAATCCGGACATGCGGTTTCTCGTTCTGGAAACGCAGGACAGTTTCGGCGGCACGTGGCACACCCATCGCTATCCCGGCATCCGCTCCGACAGCGATCTGCATACGTTCGGCTATCGCTTCAAACCCTGGACCTCGGCGCCCATCGCCACCGCTGCGGAAATCCTTCGCTATATGGGTGACGTGATCGCCGAGAACGGCCTCGGCGCTCATATCCGCTACCGGCACAAGATCCTGTCGGCCAACTGGTCGAATGACGACAAGCTCTGGACGCTCACGGTCATTCGGCACGACACTGGCGAGACGCTGTTCTTCACCACGCGCTTTCTCTGGATGTGCCAGGGCTATTACAACCACAATCAGGGCTACACGCCGCAATGGCCGGACATGGACCGGTTCAAGGGTCGCATGGTGCATCCGCAGACCTGGCCGGAGGATCTCGACCTCACTGGCAAGAAGGTGGTGGTGATCGGCTCCGGCGCCACCGCAGCAACCTTGGTACCCGCCATCGCCGACAAGTGCGCGGCGGTGACTATGCTACAGCGGTCACCGACCTTCTTCATCACCGGCCGCAATGCCAATGCGCTGGCGGAGACGCTACGCGAACTCGAGGTCGACGAGGAATGGGTCCATGAGATCGTCCGCCGAAAGATCCTGTTCGATCAGCAGGCTTTCACCAAGCGCACCAATAGCGAACCCGACGTCGTGAAGGAGGAATTGCTGAAGGGCGTGCAGGCCTATCTCGGCAAGGACTACGACATCGCCACGCATTTCACGCCGCGTTATCGGCCTTGGCGCCAGCGCATCGCCTTCATCCCCGATGGTGACCTGTTCCAGAGCATCAAGGCCGGCAAGGCCACCGTCGTCACCGACGAAATCGACACCTTTACGGAGCACGGCATCACGCTGAAGTCCGGCAAGACGATCGACGCCGACGTGGTCGTCACCGCCACTGGCTTCGACCTCAATGTGCTCGGCGATATCGCTTTCTCCATCGACCATGCGCCGCTGAATTTCTCGGATACCGTGACCTATCGCGGGATGATGTTCACCGGTGTGCCCAATATGGTTTGGATATTCGGCTATCTGCGCGCCAGCTGGACACTGCGCGTCGACCTCGTCGCCGATTTCGTCTGCGGCTTGCTGAAACATATGGACGAGACTGGTGCCACGACAGTGACACCGACGCTTCGGCCGGAAGACAGCGACATGCCGCTGCTGCCCTGGATCGATCCCGAGGACTTCAACCCGGGCTATATCATGCGCGGCATGCACCTGTTGCCGAAACGCGGCGACAAACAGGAGTGGCAACACAACCAGAACTACTGGAGCGACAAGGACGTGTTTCCAGCCATCGATTACAATGATCCGATCTTCACATACGAATAGCTCGAATGCGGGCAGCACCGCCCGCTTTTGTTCCTGCTTGCCCGAATTTGATTGGCAATCACGAAACCGTTTGAGGGCTCTGTCGTTACTGCAGGTTGGTCATTCGTCGCCTATGTTGGGACGCTGAGCAGACAGCATCATCGCCCCGCTTCCCCGGCGGGGAACCATTCTCGGATATCGGAGCCCCCACATGTCGAAGACAGTCGCTGACGATCTGGTTCGCGTGCTTGAACAGGTGGGGGTGAAACAGATCTTCGGGCTGATCGCCGACTCGCTCAATCCGCTGGCGGATTCTGTCCGGCGCAGCAGCATCGAATGGGTCGGCGTGCGCCATGAGGAAGGTGCAGCACTGGCTGCGGCGGGACAGGCCAAGCTCACCGGCCGGCTCGGCGTCTGTGCCGGCTCCACCGGGCCCGGCAGCACGCATCTGGTGGCAGGGCTCTATGAGGCTGCGCGCGACCACGCGCCTGTGCTGGCCCTCTCGGGCGAAATGGCGCGGGCAATGAAGGGCGTCGATTTCTTCCAGACTACCGAGCCAGATTTGCTGTTTCGCGACGTTTCGCTCTACACCCAAACGATCACCACCGCGGCGCAAGCGCCCGGCGTGATCCACCAGGCGATTTCCGCAGCCTATGCAGGTCCCGGCGTCGCACATCTGACGCTGCCGGTAGACGTGCTCTCATCCAAGGCCGAAGGCGCGACCGCGAGCATCGCCACGCTACAACCGCGCGGCGAGATTCTGCCGAATGACGCCGCCGTGCAGGAAGCGGCGCGCCGCATCGACGCCGCAGCCAGCATCGTCATCATGTGCGGCCACGGCGCGCTCGGCACCGGCGACCTGTTGCGCGCACTGAGCGACAAGCTGAAAGCGCCGCTGGTGCATTCGGTGCGCGGCAAGGAAATCATGGCGTTCGAAGACCCACGCTGGATGGGCGGGCTCGGCATGATCGGCACGAAGGCCGTCTACAATGCCGTGCATGATTGCGACCTGCTGGTGATGGTCGGCACCGACTATCCCTATTCGAACTTCCTGCCGAAGAAGGGCAACGTGATCCAGATCGACATACGCGCCGAAGCATTGGGTCGGCGCACGCCGACGTCGCTCGGCGTGATCGGCTCGGCGCGGCCGGCGCTGAAGATGCTGCTGGACAAGGTGCAGACCAAGACCGACGGCAAGTTCTTCGAGACGACCAGCCACGCCCGCAAGAAGTGGGACGAGATGCTCGACAAGCAGGCCGATCCTGCCCGCAGCAAGGACAAGATCCACCCACAGGCCGTCGCGCGCGTCGTCAGCGATCTGGCACGGCCCGATGCGATCTTCGTGTTCGACACGGGTCTGAACACGCTGTGGTCGGCCAACTGGATCCGCCAGAACGGTACCCAGCGCATCATCGGCTCGTTTAATAATGCCGCGGTCGGCACCTCCGTCGGCCAGGGCAACGGCGTGCAGATTCTCGATCGCAGCAAGCAAGTGATCGTGCTCACCGGCGACGGCGGCTTCAACATGCTGATGGGCGAATTCATGACCGCCGTGCAGCACAAGCTGCCCATCAAGGTCATCGTCTATAACAACTCTGCCCTCGGCCTGATCACGCTGGAAGCCGAAAGCATCGGCCTCGCTCCCTTCCGCGAGGCCATCGAATTCCCCAATCCCGATTTCGCCGCACTGGCGCGGGCCTGCGGTGCACAGGGCTTTACGGCCAAGCAGCCCGGCGATCTGAAGAAGGCCATCGCCGACGCGCTCGCCTGCGACGGCCCTGCCATTGTCGATTGCGTGGTGGCGGCCGACGAGATCCCCAACCTGCCGCATGTAGACGCCGCCATGGTCGGCAATTACGCGCTGGCGAAGATCAAGGAAGCGGTGATGGCCGTCACGGGTTGAGCCGCGAACTGTTCGCCAAAACTGCACTTCGGCACGCCAGAATAATTCCAGCCTGCCCAAAGCCGGGGCAAAACACTTCAAACCTCAAGCAGTCCGCAGAAGGAATTTCCAACACTGGATCCCGCCGTGATCGAGTCCGCCGCCAAGCGTATGCTGGCCGACGGCGTCTATCCGGACAGCGTCGATATTGCTGCACCTTCGCTGAAAATCTCCATGGACACCCAGATCGCGCTCGGTAATCTCGCGGCCCAGCCCGACTATGACAAATTTGTCGTGAAGAAATACATCGAGCCCGCATTAGCGATGAAGTAAGCTGGTACGATACCAATGGCCTCCCTCCCCCCAGCGGTGTCGGCGCGCAATGAGGAGGGACAGAAACGACAGCGACATTCAGGGACGACATGACCAATACTATTACTTCCGGCGCCGGCGTCCTCGAACTCCTCCGCCTCTTCAAGGGCAACACTTCTGCGGCAGACCATTATGCGTCCGAGCGCCTCGCACAGGCCAAAACTGCCGAGCCCATACTGAAGGCCTTCGAGGTCCTCCCCACCGATACCATACGCAAACCGGGGCCACTCTCCGGCATTCCCGTCGCCATCAAGGACATCATCGCCACCACCGACATGCCGACCACCAACGGCTCGGCCGTCTATGCCGATCATGTGCCATCGGCCGATGCCTGGGTGGTCGAACGGCTGCGCAATCTCGGCGCCACCATCTTCGGCAAGACCGTCTCCACCGAATTCGCCTGGCGGCATCCTGGCCCGACCACCAATCCATGGAACAGCAAGCACACACCGGGCGGCTCGTCTTCCGGCTCCGCGGCGTCCGTGGCCGCCGGCATCGTGCCACTGGCGCTGGGAACGCAGACATTGGGCTCGATCATCCGTCCAGCCGCCTTCAACGGCGTCGTCGGCTTCAAGCCGAGCTTCGGCGCGATCCCGCGCAGCGGCGCGCATCATCTCAGCCAGTCGCTCGATCACATTGGCTTCTTCGCGCGCAAGGTCGACGACGTGGCCTATGCGCTGTCGCTGATTGCCGGCACCAGTGACAGTGACCCGCATGGCGCGCCCGTACCCGCCTTCGAGATCTCTGTCGAACGCGGCGCGCTACCGCTGCCGTCGCCGCGTCTGGCGATCGTGCGCTTCGCCAAATTCGCCAAGGCGGAGAGCGAGCAGCAGCAGGTGTTCGAAGCTTCCGTCGCACGACTGCGCAGCGCGGGTGCCGTTATCGAAGAACTGGAACTCCCCGAACTGGATCGCAGCAACTGGGATGCGATCAACACCATCCTGGCCGCTGAAGGCGCGGTGATCTTCGGCGATCTTGTCGCGCGCTATCCCGACAAGACCAGTGATCATCTGAAGAAGCTGGTGGAGACCGGCAGCGCCATCAGCGCGGCCGCCTATCTCAAGGCCAAGGCGCTGCAGACAAAGCTGCGTGCGGATTTCACCGAGCAGATGACGAACTACGACGCCGTGCTGACACTGCCGGCCTATGGCGAAGCGCCGGAAGGGCTGAGCTATACCGGCGACGCTGAATATTGCGCGCCATGGACGCTGATTGGCGTGCCCGCGCTATCGTTGCCGGTCGGCTTCGGCAGGAACCATCTGCCGCTCGGCCTGCAGGTGGTTGGAACCTATTTGAACGACCTGCGCACACTGCGTGTTGCAAAATGGATCGAGAGCGCGCTGGCATTTTCGCCGGGATTGCCCGAGATCAAATAGCGAGAAGCCCTCGTCCGATCTCGGGCGAGGGCCTCAGCTCGATGTTTACTTCTTCACGGCACCGTCAGGATGCGTGGGATCGACCCACAGCACCGTCTCCGGCTTCTCCACCGGCTCGATGTCGATATTGATGGCGACCGCTTCGCCGTCGCTGCGCACCAGCACGCATTCCAGCACTTCGTCGGCACTGGCATTGATCTCCTGATGCGGCACGTAAGGCGGCACGAAGATGAAATCGCCGGGGCCGGCTTCCGCGGTAAACTGCAGGCGATCGCCCCAGCGCATCCGCGCCTTGCCCTTCACCACATAGATGACGCTTTCGAGATGGCCGTGATGATGCGCGCCGGTCTTGGCATCCGGCTGGATCGACACGGTGCCGGCCCACAGCTTCTGCGCACCGACGCGGGCGAAATTGATGGCCGCCGCACGGTCCATGCCTTTGGTCGAAGGCACGTTGGTATCGAGATTGTCGGCCGGAATGACGCGAATGCCGTCGTGCTTCCAGCGATCCGGATCATGATCGTGGGAATGATCATGCGCGTGATCGTGCGGATGAGTGTGATCGTGGCCGTGACCGGACATTTCAATGCCTTCTTGGGTTCCGAAGAAATGCTGCCACCGCATGCGGCATCACGCCTCCGGGAGTGAGGAACATTCAATTGAGCTGGCAATTGTCCTTGCGAAGCTCAAGCAGCGCATATCGAGAATGGTCTCGGAACCGCGCCTGCTGAATGACAGGAGTATCTTATGGGTGCCACCGCAGACAAGATCAAGGGAACCGCGAACGAAGCTATCGGCAAGGCCAAGCAGGGCGTCGGTGAAGCCGTCGGCTCCGACCGCCTGCAGGGTGAGGGTCTTATCCAGGAAGGCAAGGGCCATGCGCAGAAGGCCGTGGGCGATGCCAAACAGGCCGCCAAGGATGCCGCTGACAAGGCCTCGGACTTCGCGAACCGCAAACTTTAAGCAATTCCAACCGGCGGAGTTTTGACTCCTCCGTCGGTCGCAGGTGACGCTGCAAAAGAGCCGGTCCCGTAAGGGGCCGGTTTTTTGCTTTACGGCAGATCGTTCCGCTGTCCTGAATCCGTCATGACCTAGGTCAATACCCCGGCACGGGCGCCCGGTGAGCTGCAGCCGGACTGCGACGATATTCCCGGTCTTCCCCCTCGCCGGTCCGGCTGGTAAACCCCCGCCATGTTCAAGGTCGCCGCCCTTTACCAATTCGCCGCGCTGCCGGATTTCCGCGTATTGCGCGAGCCGCTGCGCGCATACTGCGCCAATCTCGGGATCAAAGGCTCGATCCTGCTGGCCGAGGAAGGCATCAACGGCACCGTGGCCGGGACCGATGCCGCCATCGATGCGCTGGTGCGCGAGCTCGAGACCGGCGTGATGTTCAGCGACCGGCTGAACCATCTCGAGCTGAAATTCTCCCGCGCCAGCCTGATGCCGTTCCTCCACATGAAGGTGCGGCTGAAGAAGGAGATCGTCACCCTCGGCGATCCCCAGACCGATCCGACCAAGACGGTTGGCACCTATGTGGACGCCGCCGACTGGAACGATCTGATCACCGACGAGAACACGCTGGTGCTCGATACGCGCAATGCGTTCGAAGTGGCGATGGGCACCTTCGAGGGCGCGGTCGATCCGGACATCGCGAGCTTCGGCCAGTTCAAGGATTTCGTCGCGCGCACGCTCGATCCTGCCAAGCACAAGAAAATCGCAATGTTCTGCACCGGAGGCATCCGCTGCGAGAAGGCGAGTTCCTATCTGCTGTCGCGCGGCTTTGCCGACGTCTATCACCTCAAAGGCGGCATCCTGAAATATCTCGAGGAGATTCCCGAAGCCGAGAGCCGCTGGCGCGGCGAGTGCTTCGTGTTCGACCAGCGCGTTGCGCTCGGTCATGGCCTTGTCGAGAGCCAGTCGATCAAGCCGGACCTGCCGATCAATTCGGAAGACTTTGCGATGTTACGTGAGAGCGCATCCGATGAGTGAGACGGCAAAGGATATAGCAAGCTTGCGCGAACGCATTGACGCACTCGAAACCCGCGTCGCATTTCAGGACGACACGATCGAGACGCTGAACGAAACCATCACGGCGCAGTGGAAGCAGATCGACGCGCTGACACGCCAGGTCGCAGGACTCGGCGAGCGGTTGCAGGAAGCCGAAAGCAACTCCGGCGCGCCGCGGAACGAGCCGCCGCCGCATTATTGAGGCAGCTTGCTTTCTTTCCCTTCTCCCTTTGTGGGAGAAGGTGGCGCGGCCGCAGGCCGTGCGGGATGAAGGGTAATACCACGCTCCTCGTTTGCGACCCCCTCACCCGTCTCGACCGCTACGCGGTCGATCCACCCTCTCTCCCACTGCGCGAAGCTTTGTTGCGCTGGGGGGAGGAGAAGACAAGCAAGCCTAAGCCGACAGATCCGGCGCCAGCTTGCGATCGCGCAGCTCCCGCTTCAGCACCTTGCCGATGGCACTGCGCGGCAGCACGTCGGCGAGCACGACATCGTTGAGACGCTGGAATTTTCCGACGCGTTCATTGGTCCAGGCTTTTAGCGATGCTGCATCGCTCGCAGCACCGGCTTTCAGCACCACGAAAGCCACCGGCGTCTCGCCCCATTCTTCCGACGGCATCGCAACCACAGCAGCCTCGACCACATCCTCATGCCCACCGAGCACCAGTTCGAGATCGCTCGGATAGATATTGAAGCCGCCGGAGATGATCATGTCCTTCTTGCGGTCCATCAATGTAAGGAAACCATCCTCATCGAAACGCCCGACATCGCCGGTGCGGACATAGCGTTTGCCTGAGGCATCGTGCCAGAATGTCTCGGCGGTCTTGCCGGGCTGATTGAGATAGCCCTGCATGATGGTCGGGGAATGCCCGATCACTTCGCCGATCTCACCCTGTGCGACAAAATTACCGTCCTCGTCGATCAGACGAATGTCGTGATCGGGCGCCGGCTGGCCGACGGTGTGCAGCTTGGTCGGGTGTTCATGCGCCAGCAACACACAGGTGCCGCCGCCCTCGGTCATCCCGTAATATTCGGTCAACCCGCCCGGCCAGCGCTTCAGCACGTCGGCCTTCAGGGCGCCGCCGAATGGCGCGGAGGTGGAAAACTTCATCACGAAGGACTTGAGATCGAAACTGTCGAAATCCGGAACCGCCATGATGCGGCGATACTGCACCGGCACCAGCATCGCATGGGTCGCGCGATGTTTGGCACTGAGCTCCAGGAATCCCCGCGCGTCGAACTTCTTCATCAGCACCAACGTGCCGCCGCCGGCGAGCGTCGGGTTGAAACAGACCAGCGTGGTGTTGGAATAAAGCGGCGTCGACAGCACGGTGACAGCATCCGGCCCGTAGCCCAGCGGATCAAGCTGCCCATATTGACGCCAACGCATCTGGTAGGTGTGGACGATGCCTTTCGGCGTGCCCGTCGTGCCCGAGGAATAGATGATGTTGAACACCCATTCCGGATTGACCGTTACCGGGGCCGGCTTCGCGCCTTCCGGCGCCAGCCACTGCGCAAACGATTTGCCAGCCTTGCCGCCATCGAGCGCAATGCGCTGGACCGACGGATCGATCGCAGCGTCCGCAAGGGAGGCCGCCGTCGCGTCATCCATGAACAGGATTTTCGCCGCGGCATCCTTCACCATCGCGGCGAAATCTGTCGGCGTCGATGATGGGGCCAATGGCGCCACCGCAATGCCCGCGCGCAATGCCCCCAGGAATGTCGCAGCGTATTCAATCGAGGACAGCGCACAGATCGAAATCGCATCCTGCGGCTTGAGACTACTCGCCTGCAACGATGCAGCCACGCGATCGATCAGGGCATCGAAGGCAGCATAGTCGATCTGGCGTTCGCCGTCGATGACGGCGATCTTCGCAGGCTTCGATCCTGCAGTGTTACGGACGAGTGCATCGAGGGCAATAAAGTCGGGCATGGTCGTTCTTCCCTTTTTGTTATTGGTTTTAGATCTCGCCCTCATCCTGAGGAGCGGCCACTTGGCCGCGTCTCGAAGGACGAGATGAAAATGTTCATGGTTCGAGACGCGCGCCAGGCGGCGCGCTCCTCACCATGAGGTCTGCGTTATCTGTCCAACGCCTCGCCGTTCAGCCACTTCTTGCCGCTGGCATACAGCGCTTCCACTGTAGCGCCGCGCAGGCCCGGCATATCCGGCTTGATCTGGTAGCCGATCTGGCTCTGCAGATAGGCAAGATGGCGATAGCCTTCGGGAAAGCTGGCAAGCAAATCTGCATCGAGCTTCAACGGCGCGCCGGGCACCACGGGATCCATACGGTCCTTCTCGTAGATCGGCTGGCGGAGCACCATGCCCCATCTACCATCGCGCTTTTCGAGGAAATCGTAGAACCGGCCGGTCAGCATCACGTCGACATTGACGTCATGCACCAGCGCGCGCTGGGCGATGGTCATCTTGGTCTGCGATATCGCACGAGTGCCCGCAAGGTCGATCGACTGCGCGCCGAGGAAATGCATGATCGACACGCCCTTGGCCCAGCCGGCCTTGCTCATGGCGATGAACTCATCGGCGGTGCCCTGGGTCCAGGTGGCGACCATGCGGCCATCGTCGAACCAGACGGTGCGGAAGCGTTCCCAGTCGCCGGCGTCGCGCCAGACCACCCAGTTTTCAATGAGATCGCGGATGGCAAGGCGGTCGATAATCTCTATATCCATGGAATATCCAATGTGCGGGGCAGGCGCCGATGCGTGCGTGTTCCGCGATCATATCCGATCAGGCTTCCGCGAAAAGAGCGTTCATGACAAAGCAGACACCCTCCATGCCCGCACCGGTTGCGCCTGTCCATCCGCATTCCTTCACGACCCATGGCATCACCGTCAGCGATGATTACGCCTGGTTGAAGGATGCCAAATGGCAGGAGGTGCTGCGCGACCCCGGCGTGGTGGAGCCGGAAATCCGCACCTATCTGGAGGCCGAGAACGCCTATACCGAAAGCCTGCTCGGCAGCACGGCAGGGCTTCAGACAAAACTCGTGGCGGAAATGCGCGGTCGCATCAAGGAAGACGATTCCAGCGTGCCATCGCCCGACGGGCCCTATGCCTATTTGCGGAAATTCCGCGAGGGCGGCCAGCATGAATTGTTCGGCCGCATGCCGCGGGATGGCGGCGAGGCCATCATCATCCTCGATGGCGACAAGCTCGCGGCCAACCATGAATATTTCAAATTCGGTGGCGCCCGCCACTCGCCGGATCACGCGCTGGAAGCCTGGAGCGCCGACGTCAAGGGCTCGGAATATTTCACCATCCGCGTGCGTGACTGGGCCACGGGCAACGATCTCGACGACGTGGTCGAGGAGACCGACGGCGGCGTGGTCTGGACCCTCGACTGCAAGGCCTTCTTCTATGTGAAGCTCGACGACAATCATCGCCCGATGCAGGTCTGGCTGCACAAGCTCGGTACAAAGCAGGCAGATGACAGACTGATCTTTGAAGAGCGGGATTCCGGCTGGTTCACCCATATTCATGAAAGCGCCAGCGGCCGCTTCTGCGTCATCGCGGGCGGCGATCATGAAACCTCCGAGCAGCAACTGATCGACCTCGCCGCACCCGACGCGCCACCGCACCTCGTGGCCAAGCGCGAAGAAGGTGTGCAGTATTCGCTGGCTGATCGCGGTGACGAGCTGTTCATCCTGACCAATGCCGATGGCGCCATCGACTTCAAGATCATCACCGCACCGCTGACGTCGCCGGAGCGCGCCAACTGGAAAGATCTGATCCCGTATCGCGAAGGAATCTACGTCCTCGATATGGAGCTCACGGCCCATCACATGGTGCGGCTGGAGCGCGCCAATGCGCTGCCGTCGATCGTGATCCGCGATCTCACCACCAGGGACGAACACGCCATCGCCTTCGACGAAGCCGCCTATTCGCTCGACACCATGGGCGGCTACGAATTCGACACGACCAATCTGCGCTTTGCCTATTCTTCGATGACGACGCCATCGGAAGTCTATGACTACGACATGGCGACGCGCGAGCGGACGCTGCGCAAGCGGCAGGAGATTCCTTCGGGCCATAATCCCGCCGACTATGTCACGACCCGCATCATGGCCAAGGCGCACGATGGCGCAGAGGTGCCGGTATCGATCCTGCATCGCAAGGATTTCGCACATGACGGTAGCGCGCCGCTGCTGCTCTATGGCTATGGCTCCTACGGCATGGCGATGCCGGCGTCGTTCTCCGCCAACCGGCTGTCGCTGGTCGATCGCGGCTTCGTCTATGCCATCGCCCATATCCGCGGCGGCGCCGACAAGGGCTGGGGCTGGTATCTCGACGGCAAGCGCGACAAGAAGACGAACTCGTTCGACGATTTCGCCGCCGCCGCGCGCGCGCTGATCGCTGCGAAATACACATCAGAGAAGAAGATCGTCGGCCATGGCGGCAGCGCCGGCGGCATGCTGATGGGCGCGGTCGCCAACCGCTCCGGCGAGCTGTTCTCGGGGATTGTCGCCGAAGTGCCATTCGTCGATGTGCTCAACACCATGCTCGACGACACGCTGCCACTGACGCCCCCGGAATGGCCCGAATGGGGCAATCCGATCGAGAGCGAAGCCGACTTCAAGACGATCCTGTCCTACTCGCCTTACGACAATGTCGCTGCGAAAGACTATCCGAAGATCCTGGCAATGGGTGGCCTCACCGATCCGCGCGTGACCTATTGGGAACCCGCAAAATGGATCGCACGGCTGCGCGCGACGATGACGGGTGGAGGCCCGGTGCTGTTACGCACCAATATGGGCGCCGGCCACGGCGGCGCGTCAGGGCGTTTCAACCGGCTGGATGAAATCGCGATCGTCTATGCGTTTGCGCTGTGGTCGGTGGGGATGGCGGAAAGCTGAGTCGGCCCATTCTTCCTTCTCCCCGCTTGCGGGCAGAAGCTGCCCCGAATGCGCGAAGCGCGTTTGAGGCGGATGAGGGGACTCTCCACAACCATCGAAGCCTATGGAGAATCCCCTCACCCGCCCGGCTTCGCCGAGCGACCTCTCCCGCAAGCGGGCGGGGTTAGGAAAGATTACTCCGCGGGCCGATTGCCCTCGATCAGCGCACCGGCGCCCTTGTTCAGCAGCTCCAGCCCGACCGCGCGCCCCAGCTCACGCGGTCGATCCGCCGGCCCCACGCGTGTCACCTCAATGAACCGCCCGCCGGCTTCATCGAGCACCGAAGCTGTCAGTGACATCTCGCCGCCACTGATCACTGAATAGCCCGCTATCGGCGAGTTGCAGTGGCCGTTCAACACCCACAGCACTTCACGCTCTGCATCGCAGGACAGATGCGCGGCGGGATCGTCGATCAGCGAGAGATAGCGCCGTGTCGCCCAATCACTCGCGGCGCATTCGACTGCAACGATGCCCTGCCCCGCAGCCGGCAGCATGTCCTGCGGCGCGAAATCATGGGCGATACGATTTGCTAGGCCGACGCGCTCCAAACCCGAGCGCGCCATAATCAACGCGTCCGCGGGACCGACCTCACTGCCATCCGGGAACCGTTGCATCTCGCCATTGTCGAGCTTACGGACGCGGGTATCGGCAGCGCCGCGGAAGTGAATCACCTCGATCTCGGGAAACAGTCGCCGGATATAGGCGGCACGGCGCACGGCATTGGTGCCAATCTTGAAACCTTTACCATGCGTGCGCTTCAGTTCAGCGAGCGTTACACCAGCACGCAGCACCAGCGCGTCCGTCGGCGGATCGCGCACCAACGTGGCGCCGATGACGAGGCCCGGCGTGTCCTCATTGCCCGGCATGTCTTTCAGCGAATGCATTGCCGCATGCAGCGTGCCCTTGAGCACGGCCGCGCGAATTTCGCCGACAAAGGCACCGCCCTTGCCGCCATGGCGCAGCAGATTGCTGGTCTGGTCGCGGTCGCCGACCGGCTCGAATTTCACGATCTCGACGGCCAGATCCGGCGCGACCACCGCAAGGCGGCGCGCGATCTCTTCTGTCTGGGCCAGCGCCATGGTGCTTTTGCGCGTTCCGATGCGCATCGATTCAGTCACTCAGGCAAGCTCCATCCGGCGGTCCCGCGCAGGGATGGCGGGCATTCGCGCGAACAATAAAGCCAGCGCGCGCCGGAAACAATGCGCGCACGGGCTTTACAGGAAGCCCTTATGTGCGCACCACCTTGGCCGTAACAACCGGCTTTGGCACGACGAGATTGACCAGCACCGCCACCACGATATTAACGACCAGAGCAATCAGGCCGACATAGACCATCGCCTGGAAGCTCCCCACCGACAGCATGTGCAGCGGCTTGAGGCCGTCCGTCCAGGCCAGATATGTGCCGCCGAACAATCCGACAGCCCAACCGGCCAGCAAGGCCGCCGCGGTGAACCAGCGTGTGAACAGGCCGAAAATCAAGGCCGGCAGCGTCTGCAGGATCCACAGACCTCCAAGGAGCTGCAGATCGAGCGCAAATTGCGTCGGCAGATAGATGATCACAAGGAGTGCACCAACCTTCACCACCAGCGACGCAATCTTGGCCACCGCCGCCTCACCCGCCGAATCGACCTGCGGATTGACATAAGCCTTCCAGAAATTGCGAGTGAAGAGATTGGCAGCGCCGATGCTCATCACTGCCGCCGGCACCAGCGCGCCGATGGCGATGGCCGCGAAGGCGAAGCCCGCAAACCAGCTCGGAAACAGCATCTGGAACAGTGCCGGCACCACGTCGTTATTGCTGGCGAGCTTCAGCTTGGCAGCGTGGCCCATATAGCCGAGCAGCGCCAACAGGCCGAGCATCAGCGTATAGGCCGGTAACAGCACCGCATTCTTGCGGATGGTCGTTGCACTCTTGCTGGCGAAGATACCCGTCAGCGTGTGCGGATACATGAAGGCGGCGAGCGCCGACCCCAATGCCAAGGTGGCGTAAGCGACATACTGGCTCGGCTGCAGCAGGATGCTGCCGGAGCCCTTGGCCTTGAATGCTTCATCGGCGGCGTTGAAGACATTGGCGTAGCCGCCGAGCTTGCCGGGAATGACCGAGATCGCCGCGATGACGGCGATGTAGATCATGATGTCCTTGACGAAAGCTATCAGCGCGGGCGCGCGCAGGCCCGACGAATAGGTATAAAGCGCGAGCACGACAAAGGCCGCGATCAGCGGAAGTTCGCCTTCGAAACCAAGCGCCTTCACGGCCGTGGCCATACCGATCAGTTGCAGCGCGATATAGGGCATGGTGGCGACGACGCCGGTGATCGCGACTACGGCTTCCAACGTGCGCGAACCATAGCGGCCATGCACGACGTCTGCCGCAGTGACATAGCCGTTGTCCTTGGCGACCTGCCACAGCTTCGGCATCACCATGAACACGAAGGGATAGACGATGATCGTATAGGGCAGCGCGAAGAAGCCGTAGGCACCGACCGAATAGACCAGTGCCGGCACGGCGATCACCGTATAGGCGGTGTAGAAATCGCCGCCGACCAGAAACCAGGTGATCCAGGTACCGAACTGGCGGCCACCGAGGCCCCATTCGTCAAGGCTGGCGAGCGTCTTCGGGCGGCGCCAATGCGAGGCGACGAAGCCCATCACGGTGACGAGCGCGAAAAAGAACAAGAAGACGACCAGCGCCGGAATATCGAGCTCAGTCTTCATTGGCGTAAGTCCGGTAAGCGAGCCAGGTCAGAAAGGCGGTCACCGGCACCCAGGCGAGCTGATACCAGTAGAAGAACGGAAAGCCGAACAGCACCGGATCATGAAAGTTGTAAAACGGGACCCAGAGCAGGCCGACGAAGGGGATCAGCAGAAGCCATAAGTAATGGCGGCCCATAGCGGGCTCCTCTCGATAGGTGGGCAGCGCTCGATGCCACAGTTATTTTACAGCGCAGAATTTTGCGCCGCGTAGGTGCGACATTCTGTCATGTAATCGCAGGACTGCCATTCGCAAGGCGGGAACAAGACCTTGGGCGTGCTGCAGTGCAAAACACCCACACATCGCTCCCGGCTCGCGGGATGATGTGTGGGTGTTGAAGTCTGAGGCGTATTGAAGTGGCTCAGCGGCCGCCGAAAGTCGTTTCGCCAAATAGCGCCTTCTGCGTCGAAGGCTGCGAGCGCCAGTATTGCGGCGGCGCCTGCACGGTGCCGCCGAGCTGTGCCGCCGCGTGCCATGGCCAACGCGGATCGTAGAGAATGCCACGTGCAATGGCGACCAGATCGGCCTTGCCAGAGGCCACGATGTCCTCGGCCTGCTGCGCTTCGGTGATCAAACCCACCGCAATCGTCGGCAATCCCGTGGCCGCTTTCACGGCTTCGGCGAACGGCACCTGATAACCCGGCCCGAGCGTGATCTTCTGCTGCGGCGAGACACCGCCGGACGAGACATCCATCCAGTCGACGCCGCGCTTCTTCAACTCATTGGCGAAGACGATGGTCTGCTCGATATCCCAGCCGCCCTCGACCCAATCCGAGGCCGAGACGCGCATGCCGACCGGTTTGCCTGCCGGAAATGCTGCACGCACGGCGTCGAATACTTCGAGCGGGAAGCGGATCCGGTTCTCCAGGGAGCCGCCGTAATTGTCCGTGCGCTGGTTGGAAATCGGCGACAGGAATTCGTGCAGCAGATAGCCATGTGCACCGTGAATTTCGAGCGCATCAATACCGAGCCGCTCGGCACGCTTCGCCGTCGCCACGAAGGCATCGCGAATACGCTTGAGACCGGCGGCATCTATCTCCTGCGGCGCCAGCTCGCCGGGTTTCTGCGGAATCGCCGACGGCGCCTGGGCAACCCAGCCGCCCTTGTCGAGCGGCACCTGCTGGCCGCCATCCCATGGGGCGTGGCTCGACGCCTTGCGGCCTGCATGGGCGACCTGCATGGCAACGGCAATGTTCGAATGTTTGCGGATCGCCGCCAGCACCGGCTTCAACGCAGCCTCGGTGGCGTCGTTATAGAGGCCGAGATCGCCAGGGGTGATTCGGCCGATGGCTTCCACGGCGGTCGCTTCGATCACCAGCATGGCGGCGCCGGACAGCGCCATGTTGCCGAGATGGATCATGTGCCAATCGGTGGCGCGCCCGTCCTCAGCGGAATACTGGCACATCGGCGCAATGACGATGCGATTGGGCAGGGTGAGGTCACGCAGCTTGAAGGGGGAAAACAGGGTGCTCATGCAAATTCCAGGGTGGGAGGACCGAATTGCCATGCGCGGGAACGCCGGCCTGCCTGTCCGAGATTGGAACTCGGGGCGCAAAACACAAGATGCCCGCCAAAAGCGACCTCGGCATTGTGCAAAGACGACGGCTTTCGACAAACACTTTCTTGAAAAGCAAAAGGCACCCCGGTTGCCCGGAGCGCCTCTCGATCTCGTTCATTCTGCGCCGCAGCGCCTATAACTTAGTACGGGCAGACGACCCGGCCCCAGCGACGGCTGAAATAGCAGCCCGGCGCCACAAAGCGCGGCCCACCATAGAAGCCATAGCCACGACCGCGGCCCCAGCCGCCGCCACGACCCCAGCCACCACCGCGGCCACGACCTCCGCCGCCCCAGCCACGACCGCCGCCGCCGCGACCACCACCACGGGCCTCGGCCGAGGTGCTGCTCGTGGTGAGCAACACGGTGGACGCGCCGATCAGACCGACACAGTAGACCGACACAAGCGCCATCGCTGCCAGACAGCGGGTCACGATGTTATGGCGCGTCGTTTTGGTTTGAGCCATTCTTAGGATCTCCCATTCTGCAGAAGCACGGCTTTAGAATGCTTCCGGCCTCGAATCGTTCAGCGAGCAATTCTTGATTCACACGAGTGCTGAAACCAGAATAGTAATATGGCCATCACAAGGCGTGCACGGATCAACGGCGTCAGAATAGGGTCAAGCTCGAACGCCGGTCAAGTTGCCGGCAACGCTGTCATTACGGACGAATACGCACCTTCACTCATCACCTCGCTTTTGACCTTCTGCCGTTCATCTTCTCTTCATATTGCCTCGCACTATGCTGATCGCTGCGCCTCGCAACTGCGAATAGGCGGTCCGTGCCACCCACCGCGTCTGCGTCAGCAGCTCGATCCCATCGTTCGTCCCTTCCCGCGAATTGTCAGAAGCTGATTCATGCCCAAACCCAGCTACATCCTCGGTCTCAACACCTATGATCACGACGTCAGCGCCTGCCTGCTGCGCGACGGCGCACTGGCCTATGCGATCGAGAAGGAGCGAATTACCCGCGAGAAACATGCGACCGGGTTCTACAAGGAAGTGATCGACTATGTTCTCGCGGCGGAAGGCATTACGCTGGACGACGTCGAGCTGGTGGTGAGCAATTGCTACATCCTGCCGGTTCCGGAGATGGAAGATCGCCTGATCTATCAGGACATGCCGGGCTTTCTGCCCGAATATGAACGGCAGGACGCCAGCGTCCATCCCCTGTTCCGGTCGCGTAGCGGCAAGGTCCAAACGATCTCGCATCATCTGGCGCACGCCTATAGCGCGTTTGCCGTCTGCCCCTTCGAAGAGGGGGCGATCATGATCGTCGACGGCGTCGGCAGCTATCGCTCCGATGTGATAGAGGCCTATCCCGGCGACGAGCCAGGCTCGAAGCTCGCCCGGGAATCGGAGAGCTATTACACCTTCAAGGGCACGCAGCTCGATTGCCTGAAGAAATTCTGGATGGAGCCGGATCGCGGCTTTCTCAGCGACGAATTCTACAACATGCCGGGCCTCGGGGCGCTCTACAGCCGGGCCTCGACCTATGTGTTCGGCGACTGGAACAAGTGCGGCGAGCTGATGGGGCTCGCGCCCTATGGTCGTCGCGACCATGTCAAGCCACTGATGGACATCACCGACAACGTGCTCAGCGTACCACGCTGGACCCCCGAATATAACCAGCCCTATATCGCCGATAGCGACGGCAAGTGGGACACCCATCCCTCCATGCGGCATTGGGAAGATCTCGCCTGGCGCGTGCAGGACGACACCGAGAAGGTGCTGCTTGCGCGCGCGCGCTGGCTGCGCGAGACGACCGGCGCGAAGAACCTCTGCATTGCCGGCGGCGTCGCACTGAACTGCGTCGCCAATGGCCGCATCGCCCGCGAAGCCGGTTTCGATAATGTCTGGATCCAGCCCGCCGCCGGCGATAACGGCATCGCCATTGGCTGTGCCTATTACGGCCTGCTCGAGGTACAGAAGCAGCCGCGCTCCTATGTGATGACCCACTCTTACACCGGCCGCGCCTATGCAGATCGCGACATCGAGGCTGCGACGCAACGCACGCTCGTCAAGGCGCAGACCAGTGCGGTGCGCAGCGACAATATCTGCCACGACACCGCCAGGCTGCTCGCCGACCAGAAAGTGATCGGCTGGTTTCAGGGTCGCTCGGAATACGGCCCCCGCGCACTCGGCAATCGCAGCATTATCGCCGATCCGCGCCGGCCGGAGATGAAGGACATCCTCAATTCACGCGTCAAGCATCGCCAGCCGTTCCGACCATTCGCGCCGATTGTGCTCGCTGAGCGCGCCAGGGAGATTTTCGAAGGCGATCAGGATTCGCCGTTTATGCTGATCGCCGCCCCGGTGCGACCCGAATGGCGCGAGAAGATTCCGGCCATCGTGCACATCGATGGAACGGCGCGCATCCAGACCGTCACGGAAGACACCAATCCGGTGCTCTATCGGCTGCTGAAGGAATTCGATGCGCTCACCGGTGTGCCGGTGCTGCTCAACACGTCGTTCAACGTGAAGGGCGAACCGATCGTCGAGACTCCGCGCGACGCCATGGCATGTTTCATCAATACCGGCATCGACCACCTGATCCTGCACGACACGCTGGTGTCGAAGACTTCAGCGCATCGTTTCATTGCCCCGCTGGTGCGGACCTATATGGATATCGCGGGGCTGGTGTCGGCGACCACGAGGTAGAACCTTCGACATTCGCAGGGTGGGCAAAGCGCGCCGTGCCCACCACCATCATCGAATGCGTTGTGGTGGGCACGGCGCAAGAGCGCCCATGCCCACCCCACGGGCCATAATCAAGCCGCCCGCACCGCGTTCAGGAACTTGCTGACCTCATCCTTCAGCCGCGTGCTGTCCGAGGACAGCGATTGCGCTGCAGCGAGAACCTGCGTCGAGGCAGACCCGGTCTCTGTCGCACCACGCTGCACATCAACGATGTTCGACGAGACCTGCATCGTGCCCTGCGCCGCCTGTTGAACGTTGCGAGAAATCTCCTGCGTCGCGGCGCCCTGCTCTTCGACAGCCGAGGCAGTGGTGGACGCGATCTCCGACATTTTGCCGATCGTGGTACCGATCTCGCGGATGGCCGAGACGGAATCGTCGGTCGCGGTCTGGATGCTTGCGATCTGCTGGCTGATCTCGCCCGTCGCCTTCGCGGTCTGCTCGGCGAGCGCCTTCACTTCCGACGCGACGACGGCGAAGCCGCGGCCCGCATCTCCCGCACGCGCCGCCTCGATGGTGGCGTTGAGCGCCAGCAGGTTTGTCTGCCCCGCAATGGTGTTGATCAGTTCGACCACAGCGCCGATCCGACCGGCGGCCTTCGACAGTTCGCCGACGCGATCGTTGGTCTTCTGCGCCTGATCCACCGCCTCATTGGCAATACGAGCGGATTCCTGCACCTGACGGCCGATTTCGCCGACCGACGACGCCATCTCTTCGGTGGCTGCGCATTCTTTACCTGTTCGCGAACAGCGTGACATTGTCCTGATCGCGGCCGGCAAAGAACCGCCAATTCGCCATCTGAACCAGCAGGGCTTCTGATTGCAGCGTCGTCGCCCCCTGCGCAAATGGCGAACTGCGGGTCGAGAGCACCAGCTTCTTCAGGTCAGCCTGAAGCTTTTCACCTTCGGTAAGCAGCGCCTTGCGGCTATCGACCATCTCCTTGACGGTATTGCCGATGACGCATCCGGGCTGTTTGATAGTACTGTCTTGGTCGTCAGGCGAACGCGCGCAGTCGCGTGATAATCCTGGTCTATGCCGCGCGAACCGAATCTAGAAATTTACCGACCTCGCGCTTCAACCGCGCGCTTTCGCCGGACAGCGACTGAGCCGCGGACAGGACCTGCGTCGAGGCCGACCCGGTCTCGCTCGCGCCGCGCTGCACATCGGTAATGTTCGACGTCACTTGCATCGTCCCTTGCGCCGCCTGTTGCACGTTGCGGGAGATTTCCTGCGTGGCCGCGCCCTGCTGCTCGACGGCGGATGCGATGGTCGAGGCTATCTCGGACATGCGACCGATGGTGTCACCAATCTCCTTGATGGCGCCGACGGATTCCTGGGTCGCCGCCTGGATACCGTTGATCTGATGGCTGATGTCGCCGGTCGCCTTGGCCGTCTGTTCGGCCAGCGCTTTCACTTCCGATGCGACGACTGCGAAGCCGCGGCCGGCATCGCCGGCACGCGCTGCCTCGATGGTGGCGTTGAGCGCCAGCAGGTTGGTCTGACCGGCAATGGTGTTGATCAGCTCGACCACGTCGCCGATCCGGGCCGCTGCCTTGGCGAGTTCTGCCACACGATCATTGGTCTTGCGCGCCTGCGCAACGGCGGAGTTGGCGATATTCGCTGACTCCTGCACCTGCCGGCTGATCTCGTTCACCGAAGACGACATCTCCTCAGTCGAAGACGCCACCGCCTGCACATTGGTCGACGCCTCGTCGGAGGCCGCAGCTACCATGGCGGTGAGCTGTCGGGATTGTTCCGCAGTCGCGGTCAGAGCACCGGCCGACTCCTCGAGCTGGCTCGAGGCCGATGACACATTCTCGACGATGCTGCCGACAGCGCCCTCGAAATCGTCCGCGAGACGGATCATGTCCCTGCGGCGCTGGATCGCGGCCTGCTGATCCTGTGTCAGTTTGGCTTCGGCTTCCGCCTGAGCTTTCTCCTCCGCTTTCACCTTGAAGGTCTCGACCGCCCGCGCCATGTCGCCGACTTCGTCCTTGCGGGCTAGACCAGGCAATACCACGCTAAAATCGCCGTCCGCGAGGCGCTTCATGCCTGCCGTCAGGCCCGACAACGGACCGATGATGCCACGCGCGATCAGGAAGGCGATTGCGAGACCGACCAGGGTGGCAACGCCGGCCACGATCTGCTGCAGCATGCTCGTCGTCGACACGCGGTCGCTGGTCGCGGCAACGGTTTGCGACTGCATCTGCTGGATGCCCGACTTGATGGTCTCGACCTTACCGATCGCCTCCACGATGCTCGGGCCGATCGACTTGTTGAAGATACTATCCGCGGTCTGCAGGCTGACGGCCGCTTTCTCGAATTGGGCGGCGTAGTTCTTCAGGTTGCTGCGGATGGTGCCGAACAACGCAGTGAGCGTCGGCGGCATCTGCATCTTCTCCATCTCGCCAATCTGCTGCTCGGCAATCCGGACCTGATCCTTGAAGGATTCGATATGCTTTTCGTCACGGCTGACGAAGAAGCGCCAATTCGCGATCTGAACCATCAGCGTGTCGGATTCGAGCTTGGTCGAACCCTGGCCATACATGGTGTTGCGCGTGCTGATCACCAGCTTGCGCAGGCTGGATGACAGCTTGTCACCGGCCTCCTGCAGCACTTCCCGGCCGGCGACCACCTGTTTGATCGCATCGCCGAACGCCTGGCGCTGCGCCTTCACATCGGCCACATCCTTCTCGATGGTGCGATAGGCTGCGCGGCGTTCTTCGGAACGGCTGCTCTTGATCACCGTGTCCAGGCTGGCGGTGATGCCGGCCAGACGCTTGTCCGCATCCACAAGCCCCGCTTCATCCTGATCGAAGGAATAGCGCAGGACAGCACTGCGGATCGCATGCAGTTCGGAGGCGATCTCCGAGGCCCGAATCGTGTTGGACGACAGGATGCTCAGAGAAGCGACCTGCGTTCCAACTTCCGTCATCTGCCAGACGGCAAAGCCCGAACTGGCGAGACCGAACAGGACCAGCGCACCGAACCCACCATAGAGGCGACCACGGATACGGAGATTGAGCAGCGACATTATTGGCTTCCTAGGTAGGTTTAATCTGGTCTCGGCGGCGGGCGCCGTCTTCGTTACTGCTTCCCCCATTGGGAGAAGCATGAATTTATGCAGCCCGGACGGAGTCCAGGAACTTGCCGACTTCGAGTTTGAGCCGCGCGCTTTCGCCGGACAACGATTGCGCGGCGGACAGCACCTGCGTCGAGGCCGACCCGGTCTCGCTGGCGCCGCGCTGCACATCGGTAATGTTCGACGTCACTTGCATCGTCCCTTGCGCCGCCTGTTGCACGTTGCGGGAGATTTCCTGCGTGGCCGCGCCCTGCTGCTCGACGGCGGATGCGATGGTCGAGGCTATCTCGGACATGCGACCGATGGTGTCACCAATCTCCTTGATGGCGCCGACGGATTCCTGGGTCGCCGCCTGGATACCGTTGATCTGATGGCTGATGTCGCCGGTCGCCTTGGCCGTCTGTTCGGCCAGCGCTTTCACTTCCGATGCGACGACTGCGAAGCCGCGGCCGGCATCGCCGGCACGCGCTGCCTCGATGGTGGCGTTGAGCGCCAGCAGGTTGGTCTGACCGGCAATGGTGTTGATCAGCTCGACCACGTCGCCGATCCGGGCCGCTGCCTTGGCGAGTTCTGCCACACGATCATTGGTCTTGCGCGCCTGCGCAACGGCGGAGTTGGCGATATTCGCTGACTCCTGCACCTGCCGGCTGATCTCGTTCACCGAAGACGACATCTCCTCAGTCGAAGACGCCACCGCCTGCACATTGGTCGACGCCTCGTCCGATGCGGCAGCCACGGTGGCCGTCAGTTCCTTTGCCTGTTCGGCCGTCGCCATCAGCGCGCCCGCGGATTCCTCGAGTTGAGTCGATGCTGACGAGACATTGTTCACGATGTTGCCGACAGCGCGTTCGAATGTATCGGCGAGATCAACCATTTCACGCTTGCGCGACGCCGCAGCAAGACTGTCCTGATCGACGCGCGCCGCCGCCTCGTCGCGCGCCTTCTGTTCGGCATTGGCGCGAATGACCGTAACGGTCTTGGCAATATCGCCGATTTCGTCGCCGCGCCCGGCGCCGGGAATGACGACATCGAGATCGCCAGCCGCCATCTTGCCCATGGCACCGTTCAGACGCGTCATCGGCCGCGCGACGCCGACGAAGGAGAACACCATGGTGCAGATCAGCACCAGCACGACTGCCAGTCCGAGCGCGAGATTGACCTGGCCGGAGCGTGCCATTTCATCGGCAGCCTGCGCCCGGGCCTCTCCAACCGCAGCCTTGGCCGATGATACCGATTCCGCGGCCAGCTGGGACGCCGCCGCAGCAGTGGGGGTGATCCTGGTGCGAACGATATCGGTCTTCTGGTCGTTGTTGCTGATCGCTTCATCGGTGGCCGTCATGAACTTCTTCATGTCGGTACCGAGCTGGATCAAGCCGTTCTGCACGAGTTCGCTGTCCTCGAACACGCTGGCCTTGGCCAGTGCGTCGGTCAGCACCTTGGCCCGGGTGATAATCTGGCCCTTCTGCGTAACTTCATTCATCGAGGCGTAGCGCCATGCGGCGGCCTGCACGGCATTGATGGCATTGTCCGCGATCTTGAGCTGTCCATCGACTTCGGGCCAGTTCGTCGCCTCCGTGACAGCGGTGGTAAGGCGCATCTGGTCGAGATGGCGGTTCCAGTCGATCACTGCGACATTCCGGTTGCGATAAAGCTCGAGGAGTTTCTTCTGCAGACCGGCGATCTCGTCGGCAGCGGCGACATAGGTCGATGTCAGCGCCTTGATCTTCGCGAAATTGTCCTTGTATTCCGGCCTGGTCGCCAGCGCGGACGCGGCATCAATGATGCGGTCCTGCGCGGCCTTGGCGGCCCTGATCGCGGCAGCGTTCTTGTCGATTTCCGGCGTGGTGATGGCCATGCGCAGGGCCTGACTGGCGAGGCGCATGCCGCGCATCTGGCCCTCGGCCTCCAGCGCGCTGTCGGCGATCTTCTGCTGCACATCTGCCAGCCGATTGACCTCGGAGATCGCGGTCTCGGTTCTCATCTGGTTCACCACGACGCCCACCGAGAGCAAGATGCCAACGAGACCGGCAAGACCCAATTTGTTGCCGACGCTGTTGAACTTGATCATGCGATGCACTTTCCAGGGAAGGGTCAAGGCAGGACGCGCGCAAGCATGGCTCGCGCAGTCTGACTCGAGTCGTTGGAAGACGATCAGAGAAGTATGAGGGCAGAAACCGAGAGCCTGGCAACACGAGTTGTCCGTGAGGACAAAGACCCGATCGCTCCGGTGGAGTTCAATCAGCGGACCAACAGGCCCTCGCCCTCACGGTTGAAGGATACCACTTCATTTCTGACACATTCGTTAATTGCCCCGTCACACAGCATTCAAGAACCTGCATAAACTTGAGGCACTTGTGCGACGCTGCATGCGTCAGTGCGAGAGGATCTTCGACAGGAAGTGCTGCGCCCGATCGCTGCGCGGATGGCCGAAGAAGTCTTCCTTCTGCGCGTCTTCGACGATCTCGCCGGCATCCATGAAGATGACGCGATTGGCGACCTTCTTGGCGAAGCCCATTTCGTGGGTCACGACCATCATGGTCATGCCTTCCTTGGCGAGTTCGACCATGACGTCGAGCACCTCGTTGATCATTTCGGGATCGAGCGCCGAGGTCGGCTCGTCGAACAGCATGCAGATCGGGTCCATCACCAGCGCGCGCGCGATGGCGACGCGCTGCTGCTGGCCGCCGGAGAGCTGGCCGGGATATTTCTGCGCATGCGCCGTCAGGCCGACGCGTTCCAGCATCTTCATGGCCTTGGCTTTCGCTGCATCTTCAGAGCGACCGAGCACGATGGTCTGGCCGAGACACAGGTTCTCGACGATCTTCAAATGCGGAAACAGTTCAAAGTGCTGAAACACCATGCCGACGCGCGAGCGCAGCTTCGGCAGATCCTTCTTCATCGTCGTGACGTTCAGCCCGTCCACCATGATGGTGCCCTCCTGCACGGGCTCGAGCGCATTCACGGTCTTGATCAGCGTCGACTTCCCCGAACCCGACGGACCGCAGACGACCACGACCTCGCCCTTTTCGACACTCGTCGTGCAGCTCTTCAGCACCTGGAACTGCGGATTGTACCACTTGCTGACTTTCTCGATGGTGATCATGGGCATGATGAGCGACCGACAGTTGGAGACAAAGACTGAAAGTGAAGTGACTAGCGGATGATGCTGATGCGCTTCTGCAAGCGCTTCACAAAGAACGAGGCAGTGAAGCAGATCAGGAAGTAGACGAGCGCCGCGAACAGATACATTTCTGTGAGACGACCGTCGCGCTGCGCGACCTTGGACGCTGCGCCCAGAAAATCCGTGATCGACAGCACATAGACCAGCGATGTGTCCTGGAACAGCACGATGGTCTGGGTGAAGATCACCGGCAGCATGTTGCGGAACGCTTGCGGCAGCACGACGCGGCGCATCACCTCGCGATAGTTGAGCCCGATGGCGTAGCCCGCCATCACCTGCCCCCGCGGAACCGACTGGATACCGGCGCGCATGATCTCCGAGAAGTAGGCCGCTTCGAACAGCGTGAAGGTGACGATGGTCGAGGCATAGGCCCCGACCTGCACCGGCTGATCGGATCGGATGATCCACTGCCCGACATAGGGCATCAGGAAGTAGAACAGGAAGATCACCAGCACGAGTGGCAGCGAGCGCATCAGATTGACATAGCTCACGGCGAAGCCCGACAGCACGGCACTGGACGACAGCCGCATCATCGCGATCAAGGTGCCTAGGATAAGACCGAAGAAGGTTGCTATCGCCGTCAGCGTGAGGGTGAACGCCATGCCCTGCTGAAACAGGTAGGGCAGGCTGCGCCAGATGACGTCGTAATCGAAATTGCTGAACATCGCTTATTTCCCCCCATTGAAGCCGGGGATCGCCAGGCGCTTTTCGATGATGCGCATTCCGATCGTCACGACGGCACTGAGGACGAGATAGATCGCAGCGGCAGCCGAGAAGGCCTCAAACACCTGGAACGAGAATTCCTGCATGGACCGCGCCCGTGCCGTCAGTTCGAGCACGCCGATGGTCAGCGCCGGCGCCGTGTTCTTGATGGTGTTGAGGAATTCAGAGGTCAGCGGCGGGAAGATGATGCGATAGGCCAGCGGCAGCAGGATGTAGCGATAGGTCTGCCAGGTGGTGAGCCCGATCGCCGTGCCCGCCATGCGCTGGCCTTTCGGCAGTGCATTGATGCCGGCGGTGATCTGCGCGGCGACACGCGATGACATATAGAAGCCAAGCCCAAGCATCGCGGCAATGAACGGCCCGTTGCGCAGCTGCTTGATCCAGATTCCGAGATCGCCGGGCAGCAATTCGGGAACGACGAAGAACCAGATGAATAGCTGTACCAGCAGCGGAATGTTGCGGAACATCTCGATATAGGCATTGCCGACAAACACCGCCCAGCGCGCAGGCAGCGTACGCATGATGCCGATCAGAGAGCCCATCACAAAAGCGATGAACCAGGCGCTGAGTGCGAGCAGGATGGTGACCTCAAGGCCGCTCATCAGCGAGCCGAAATAGGTTCCCGTCGCATCAGGCGTCTGGTCCCAGAAGATCCCCCAATTCCAGTTATAGTTCACGCCTTCACCCCCACGCGCCGTCCCACGCGAAAACCAGACAACTTCCGGCAAAAACCCATGCAATGGCCGGGCCATTGCTTCTTGCCTCTCCCCGCAGGCGGGGAGAGGCAAGCAAGAGTTAATTGGCGGTGTAGGCGTCCGGATCCGGCGAATCCGACGGGCTGGCGAACGCCTTCTTCTGTTCGGCGCCCATCGGAACGTTCAGATTGAGGCCCTTCGGCGGGATCTTCTGCATGAACCACTTGTCATAGATCTTGGCGCCTTCCGGGCTCTTGTAGAGCTCGGCAGTGGCGGCATCGACGACCTTCTTGAACGGGGCATCGTCCTTGCGCAGCATGATGCCGTAAGGCTCAGGCTTGGAGAATGCATCCTTGGAGATCACATAGGCGCTCGGATCGCGCGCACCGGCGGCAAGGCTGGCGAGCAGGATATCATCCATTACGAAGGCTACGGCGCGGTCGGTCTCGACCATCAGGAACGCTTCGGCGTGGTCCTTGGCGGGAATGATGTTGATGCCGAGATGGCGGGCGGCATTGACCTCGGTGAGCTGCTTGATGTTGGTGGTGCCGGACGTCGAAACCACCGACTTGCCCTTCAGATCGTCGATCTTATCGAGCTTGCTGGCCTTCTTCGAAACGAAGCGGCTGGCGGTCAGGAAGTGCGTATTGGTGAAGGACACCTGCTTCTGACGATCGGCATTGTTGGTGGTCGAGCCGCATTCGAGATCGACGGTGCCGTTGGCAATCAGCGGAATACGGGTGGCCGAGGTGACCGGGTTCAGCTTGATCTCGATCTTGTCGTTCTTCAGCTCTTTCTTCACCGCATCGACGATCTTGTAGCAGATGTCCATGGCGAAGCCGACGGGCTTCTGATTGTCGTCGAGATAAGAGAACGGCACCGAAGAATCGCGGAAGCCGATGGTGATGGCGCCGGTGTCCTTGATCTTCTTGAGCGTGCCGGTGAGCTCCTGAGCGCCCGCCTGCGTCGTGCAGACCGCCGCGGCGATCATGGTTCCCAACAGAAAAATTCGTTTCATAGTCCCTCTCCTCAACACAGTCCGATCTCACGCCGAACGACTCTCTTTCCGAGCGCCCTGGCGCGACCGCCCGGGATGCTTGCACAATCGGGGCCAAAACGGAATTGCCCGATCGGACGACAACAGTTTGTTCTGAGCTCCCGTTCCCCGTACAACCCGGTCATGAGCAACGCCCTGCACGCACTTTGTGACGCAGGCGCCGCGGGCGCCACGGAAAAGATTGATGATATCAGCCATCCCCGCCTGGTAATCGCTGCCACGATCCTGGCCTCCAGCCTGGCCTTCATCGACGGATCCGTGGTGAATGTCGGACTTCCTGCCATTGCAGCGAGTTTTCAGGCCGATGCCGGCGACCTGCAATGGGTGATCAACGCGTATCTATTGCCGCTTAGTTCACTTCTTTTGCTCGGCGGTGCAGCAGGCGACCGCTTCGGTCGCCGCAGACTTCTGATCTGGGGCGTTGGCCTGTTTGCGCTGGCCTCGTTGGCCTGCGCTGTGGCGCCCAGCCTGCGCTTGCTGTTGGCCGCGCGTTTTCTGCAGGGTGTCAGCGCGGCGATGCTGATGCCGAACAGTCTGGCGATCCTCGGCCAGACATTTTCCGGCGAAGCCAAGGGGCGCGCCATCGGCATCTGGGCTGCCAGCGGTGCCGCAGCGGGCGCGCTCGGCCCGGTGCTGGGTGGATGGCTGATCGACATCGGCAGCTGGCATCTCATCTTTCTCATCAATGTGCCGATCGCCCTGGCAGCGATGGCGCTTGCCGGCCTGGGCATCCCCCGCGATCGACACGACGGCGATGAACCGCTCGACAGTTTCGGTGCCATCCTCGCGACTGCGGGACTTGGACTGACCACCTGGAGCCTGACCGAAGCGACGTCACATGATTGGGCGGGTTTCACGCCTGTCGTGCTTGCGGCAGGCCTCCTGCTCTTGCTCGTGTTCGTGTGGGTCGAAGGCCGCAAAGGTGAACGCGCGATGATGCCGCTTGCACTGTTCGGGTCCGCCAGCTTCGTCGGCCTGACACTGCTGACATTCTTGTTGTACGGCGCACTCGGCGGGCTGTTCGTCCTGATACCTTATCTCCTGATCGAAGCCGCCGGCTACACGGCGACACAGGCCGGTGCCGCGCTGCTGCCCTTGCCACTTGTCATCTCTTTGATATCACCGTTCGCCGGTTCGCTAGCTGCCAGAACCGGCCCACGGATCATGCTGACGCTGGGACCGGTGATTGTCGCGACGGGTTTTCTGCTCGCGCTCCGCATCGGTTCCGACACCAGCTACTGGACCGGCGTTCTCCCCGCCATGATCGTCATCGCCATTGGCATGGCCGGCGCCGTTGCACCTCTGACCACGGCCGTACTGATGTCAGTCGATGCGCGTCACACGGGGTCTGCCTCCGGTTTCAACAGCGCGGTCGCACGCACTGGAGGCCTTGTGGTCACGGCGCTGATCGGATCGGTCATAGCGGCAAAGGGACCGGCGCTAATTAGCGCATTTGCAGCAGCGGCGATCGGAGGTGCGGCGCTTTGTATCGCAGCAGCGCTCAGCGCATTCCTGCTGATGGCGGCGCGACCGCAATCGTGAGAGACCACGTTACCTGCGAGCGGCTACCGCCTCGCCGAAAGCCTGAAAGAGCGTGCGATTGATCGGATTGATCTGCGGGTCATATTCCGCGTGCCATTGCACACCGAGCGCAAAGCTGGGTGCATCGGCAATGCGGATGGCCTCGATGGTACCGTCCTCGGCAATGCCCTCGATCACCACCCGCTCGCCGGGGACGTCGATACCCTGGCCATGCAGGGAATTCACCGTGATGGTCTCGCGGCCCAACAGGCTGGCAAAGGTGCCGTTACTGGTCAGATGCACTTCGTGGCGATCGGCGAACACGACGGCCGGATCGGGATGGATCTCGCCACTCTCGAGCCTGGGCATACGATGATTGATACGGCCGGGAATCTCGCGGATCTCGGGATGCAGCGAACCGCCGAACGCAACATTCATCTCTTGCAGTCCGCGACAGATGCCAAAGATCGGGACCCCGCGCATGACACAGGCCTCGATCATGGCCAGAGCCACCGCATCGCGGTCATTGTCGTAGGGCTCGTGACGGACATGCGCTTCCATGCCGAAGCGGGTCGGGTGGACGTTGGCCCGCGCGCCGGTGAGCAGGATGCCGTCGACCAGATCGAGCACCTGACCGACATCTGTGATGTCGGGGGTGCCGGCAAACATCATCGGCAAGGCATTGGCCACTTCCGCAACCGCACGAAGGTTGTTTTCTCCGACCGCCTGGACGGAGAACCTGTTCTCAATGCGATACGCGTTGCCGATCACGCCGATTACCGGCCGGGTCTTCGTTGGCATCAGCTTCCGGTCGAAAAGTCCTGAACCATTGAGCTATAGCCGAGTCACGGCGTGAACACGACTGGTTCCGAAACAAAACTGTCACGAAGCATGACATTTGAGAAAGAAACGCCTCTTCGAACCCATAAGGCGTCAATTCAGCGGTTTCGGAGAGGTCAGGCGACGGTTTTAGATGGTGGGCGCGACAGGGATCGAACCTGTGACCCCTTCCATGTCAAGGAAGTGCTCTCCCGCTGAGCTACGCGCCCTAAGAACCGGTCGTTACGGGTGTGGGGTCTATAACGGGTCAAACCCGGACAAGCAAGGACGCCGGAGGGGCAATCCTTGCCTCATTTGCAGGAAAATCCAAGAAATTCGGCAAGGAAGCCAGCCGCCCTCAGGCCGCCAGCATCTTGTTCACTTCGCTGACCAATTCGCGCAGGTGGACCGGCTTGGCCAGCACCTTGGCGTTTTTCGGCGCTTCGGAGTCCGAATTCAGCGCCACGGCCGCGAAGCCGGTGATGAACATGATCTTGATGTCGGGGTCGAGTTCGCTGGCGCGACGCGCCAGTTCGATCCCATCCATCTCCGGCATCACGATATCCGTCAGAAGCATTTCAAAGGGCTCCTCGCGGAGTCTCTGATAGGCAGACATCCCGTTATCGTGGTGCGACACCTGAAAACCGGCGTTTTCCAACGCCTTCACCAGGAAGCGGCGCATGTCGTTGTCGTCTTCGGCGAGAAGGATTTTGTGCATGGCGGTTGGACGTCGAACCCGAATGAGAGGACCTGTTCGCCCACTAAGCCCGAGGTCTGGTAAATTTCGGGTGAAGGTGATCAGCGCAGGCTGTGCATAAGCGTCTCAAGATGGTGCGCCAGAACGCCGTGAAACACAACAAATGAGCGCATTTCTCGTGATCGCCGCGCCTGCGGAAGTTTTTAACTTGGCAGACCTGTTTCGGTTATCGACAATGCGGCCTCACAAAGCGCCGGTTTTCTGCCAGACTGGGCAAACCGAAGAACGCGGCTGCAGGGACGATGCGCGACGATGACCCAGTTTGACGGTGAGCTGTCGCCTCCCTTCGAGATCGTCGAGCCTGCCAACTGGCGCGCCCCGATCATTTTCAATTCCCCGCATTCCGGCTCGGTCTATCCGGCAGACTTCCTGAGCGCCTCCCGGATCGACGTGACGGCGCTGCGCCGCTCCGAAGATTCGTTCATGGACGAATTGATCGCCGGATTGAGCGATCGCGGCTTCCCGGTGGTCCGGGTGCATTTTCCGCGCTCCTATGTGGACGTTAATCGCGAGCCCTACGAACTCGATCCGCGGATGTTCAACGGCCGGCTGCCCAGTTTCGCCAATACCCGCTCTATGCGAGTGGCCGGCGGCCTCGGCACGATTCCCCGGGTGGTCGGCGACGGCCAGGAGATCTACCGTGAGCGACTGGACGTCGATGACGCCCTCACCCGCATCGAGGCGCTGTACAAGCCGTACCACCGCGCCCTGCGCCGCCTGATCAACAAGGCGCACCAGACATTCGGCACGGTGATCCTGGTGGATTGCCACTCGATGCCCTCCATCGGAATTTCCCGCGAGGAGCCGCGCCGCCCGGACGTCGTCGTCGGTGACCGCTATGGCACGAGTTGCGCGAGCGTCCTTGCCGAAGTGGTCGAAGACACGTTCGGCGGCCTCGGCTATTCGCTGGGCCGTAACAAGCCCTATGCCGGCGGCTTCATTACCGAGCATTACGGCAACCCGGCCAGCGGGCTGCACGCTATCCAGATCGAGCTGAACCGGGCGATCTATATGGATGAGCGCCGCCGCGAGAGGACCGCGCGCTTCGATCAGATTGCTGCCGATTTTACCGTCCTGGCCGATGCATTGGCCACGATCCCGCTGGACAGCCTTGGTCCATTCCAGGCCGCTGCCGAATAGGCCGGGCCCGAAAGCCCCGCCCGGACTCAAACCGTCAACTCAATCAGATGTGGTATTTTGGAACCGTGACCGCAGAGTCATAGGTGCTTATTTGCTGCGGCATATTGGCATTTATTGTCCGACGCAGAGATAGGGCGGGGTTTTGCCGCCGGGATTCATACAACTTTAGGTTATTCCCACCAGCGTGATGCCGCGGATTGGAACCGCGCAACATGGCAGGAGAGAATATGAAGAGCATGATCAGGAAATTCTGGTCGGACGAATCGGGAGCAACTGCGATCGAATACGGGCTGATTGCCGCCGGCATCTCGCTGGCTATCATTGCCGTCGTCAACGGCCTCGGCACAAACCTCAATGGCAAGTTCACCGAGATCAACTCGTCACTGAAGTAACCTTCGCGACGTGGACACCGGCTTGAGGTTCTCAGCCGAATAAGTCTTGCTTGATGACTGACGTCGTCATGGGCCCGAAGCTCTCGGGGTGCCAGACGGCCAACAGGTCAGGCGACACAAGACAATCGCCGGTGACCACGTCGGGCCGCTTGATGCAAAAACTCCTCCGACAAGAAAAAAGGGCCGCTTGCGATAGCAAGCGGCCCAAGTCTAGGGAGGAAACGCCCAAGGAGGGCAGCGATAGCGCAAGCGCTACCGCACCGCAACAATATGCAGCCGCGACGCACCAAGTGCAAGAGTTTTCGGGCAAATTTCCATGCAAATTTCGCATGGTGACCGCACCGTTCAGGCATAGGCGTCATAATTTTGGCAAGCAAAATCAATACGATACAAAAACGACAGTAGATCTGACCTATTTATGGAATGATCTTACGTTCATTTCATTGTCCAATTTCTGATGTTGGACATCAGAAATCTTAGGGAAATCGCAACCCGATTCAGCGCTGTGCTTTAGGGAATCGCAGAGGGAATTCGATCAGCGCAGATGCGGGTCGTTCTCCCGCCCTGTATAGGAAGCGACACGCGCCCATTCAGCCGCCGCAACAAAGGACCTCTCCGTGACGGTCATCGACTTCAACGCCTTCATTGGTCGCCTTGCGACCTCGTCGGGCGAGACCATCCTGCCGTTCTTTCGCACCTCGCTGAGCGTCGACAACAAGAACAGCGCCGATTTCGACCCGGTCACGGAAGCCGACCGCGCGGCCGAGGCGGTGATGCGCCGGCTGATCAAGGCCAATTTCCCGCAGCACGGTATTGTCGGCGAGGAATTCGGCACCGAACGCGAAGACGCTGAATATGTCTGGGTCCTCGACCCGATCGACGGCACCAAATCCTTCATCTCCGGCTTTCCGATCTGGGGCACGCTGATTGCGCTGCTGCATCGGGGCACACCGGTCTATGGCATGATGCACCAGCCCTATATCGGCGAACGCTTCAGCGGTGACAGCGGCTCGGCGCGCTACCAGGGCGCCAACAACACCAGCCGCAAATTGGCCGTCCGGCGCTGTGCCTCGCTGACGGATGCGACACTGTTCACCACCAGCCCGCGGCTGATGGGCGATGCCGATCGCGCGAAGTTTCACGAGGTCGAAAAAGACGTCCGGCTGACGCGCTACGGCGGCGATTGCTATTCCTATTGCATGCTCGCCGCGGGCCATCTCGATCTCGTCATCGAGACCGAGCTGAAGCCTTACGATATCGCAGCCCTGATCCCGATCATCACCGGCGCCGGCGGCGTGGTGACCACCTGGGAGGGTAAGCCCGCGCAGAATGGCGGCCGCATCGTCGCTGCCGGCGACCCGCGCGTGCATGAGGCCGCGCTGAAGATCCTGAACGCCTGATCGGGCACTGCTACGCCCGCGCTGCGGTTCGCAAATGCTCGATCATCTGCTGCGCGGGACGGGATAACGTCTTCAGGCTGCGAAAGCAGATCGCCAGCTTGCGGTTCGCCCAGGGATCGCGAATCCGGATCAGCGCCAGCGCCGTCGACCGTGCGCAGCGCCGTGCGGCGACCTCCGGCACGATCGCGATCCCGACCCCCGCCGCCGCCATCTGGCACATCGCATCGAAATCCCGCATCTGTGCCCGATAACGCAGCCGCGCGCCGAGCTGCGCCGCATATTTGCCGATGTGGTTCTGCAGCGCGGTCGCGTTGGTCAGCCCGACAAAGTCACGGTCGATGATCTCATGGAAATCGATCTGACGCCGGCCGGCCAGATCGCTGCGCGGCGCCGTCACCAGCATCAGGCGGTCTTCGTTGAAAGTGAAGCGTTCAAGGCTGTCCGGCAGCGTATGCTCGGCGGCGAAGCCGAAATCGGCGATGCCCGCGGCGATCGCCTGGGCGATATCGGCGCTCTCGCGCTCCTCGACCTCAAGACTGACATTGGGGTGCTCGCGCAGGAAACTCGCCAGCGCCTTCGGCAGATGTTCGGACAGACCCACTGTATTGGCCAGCATCGACACACTGGCCTTCATGCCATTGGCATAGGCGGCCATGTCGCCGCGCATGGTCTCGATATTCTGCAGGATGATGCGGGCGTGGCCGAGCAGGCTTTCGCCGGCGGTCGTCAGCGTGACCCCGCGTCGGCCCCGTTTCAGCAGCGGCACACCGACCGTCGCTTCCAGGCCCTTGATCCGGGCGCTTGCCGAGGCCAGCGCCAGATTGGCCGCATTTGCGCCGCCGGTGATGCTGCGCGCTTCGGCGACCGCCACGAAGAGTTTGAGATCGACCAGATCGGCATGCATCCTTGGCCCTCCAGCCTTCGCTAAAACCGAAGGCAATCTCCGTAACCTCCACATTGTGCCGGCCGCGCCGATCGGTCAATCTGCCGCACATGATCGATTCCATGCTCATTCTGATTGCTGCTGTTTTTGCGCTCGCCGGCTTCGTCAAAGGCGTCATCGGCCTCGGCCTGCCCACCGTGTCGATGGGCCTGCTGGCGGTGACCATGACGCCGGTGCAGGCGTTGACCATTGTCATCGTCCCCGCCATCGTCACCAATATCTGGCAGACCTTTGTCGGTCCCTATCTGCGCGACATCATCCGCCGGCTGTGGCCGCTGCTGCTCGGCACCGCGATCGCCATCTGGCTGTGCGGCAGCCTGATGACCGGGCCCTATGCCAAATATGGTTCGATCGTGCTCGGCGTCCTGCTGGTGATCTATGCCGTGGTGACGCTGGTGAAATTCCAGTTCAAGACGCCACCGCAAAACGAGAAATGGGTCGGCGGCATCGCCGGCCTGCTGACCGGCGTGGTCTCCGCCGCCACCGGCGTGCAGGTCATTCCGTCCATGCCGTTCATGCAATCGATCGGCATGGAGAAGAACGAGCTGGTGCAGGCGCTCGGCCTTTACTTCACCGTCGCCACGATGGCTCAGGCCTTCAACCTCAGCAGCGCCGGCTTGCTCACCGCCGCCACGGCGGTGCCCGGCGTCGTCGCGATGATCACCGCTTTTGCCGGCATGTTCATCGGTCAGGCGGTGCGCGATCGCATGGAGCCCGAGCAGTTCCGCCGCTGGTTCCTGATCGCGATGCTGCTGCTCGGCATCTATCTTGCCGTCACCGCGACCTTCACGGTGCTGAAGTAGGATGGGCAGAGCGCAGCGAAACCCATCCACCAAGAAACATAACAGTGATGTCGCAAAGACGCTCTACCGTCCTCCGCTTAACGCGCCTCCAGCATTGCCACGCGGATGCCGAGATAGATGAACACGCCACCCAGCGCGCGGTTGATCCAGACCATCGCCTGACTGGATTGCCGGACGCGGCTGGCGGCCTTGGCCGCGACAATGGCCGTGCCAAGCCCCCAGATCGTGCCCGTGCTGATGAAGATCAGCCCCAGTACGATGAAGGCCAGCGCCTTGCTGGGCGCATCCACGTCGACGAATTGCGGCAGGAAGGCGAGAAAGAACAGCGCCACTTTCGGGTTCAGCGCATTGGTGAAGACGCCCTGCCAGAACACCTGCCGCAGCGATAGCGGCGCTCTTTCGGCAAGGTCATCCGTCGCCACTGACGGCCGCGCCCGCAGCATCTGGAAGCCGGTATAGAGCAGATAGGCCGCGCCGATCCATTTCACCGCGGTGAAGGCGTAGGACGATGCCGCCAGCAACGCCGACAGTCCGACTGCCGCGGCGAACACATGGACCAGACATCCCGCACTAATCCCCAGTGCCCCCGCTACGCCGCCGCGCCAGCCCATCTGCACGCTGCGCCCGACGATATAGGCCGTGTCCGGTCCCGGCGTGATGTTGAGCAGGATGCCGGACAGGATGAAGATCCAGAGGCCGTGGATACCGAGCATGAGTGTCCTTCGCTATTTGAACAGAGGGGTGCCCGGCACGAACGCGTCGAACGCCGCCCAGAACTGCTGCCGGTAGCGATCCTGCTCCTGCAGAATCTCGTGGCGGGAGCCGGCGATCACCAGATGCGAGCCGGCACGCAGATGATAGGCGAATTCCTCGATGGCCGGCGTCGACACCACCTGATCGCTGCTGGCAGCCAGCATCAGGATCGGCTGACGGATCTTCACGGGATAGCTGGCCTCGCGAAAGCCGTGCATCCCGCGGATCGCCGTATCGGCCCAGGCCACCGTCGGCGAGCCGATGCCGAGCGTCGGATCCTCTTCGAGAATCGCCGCGTTGCGCGCATAGCGCACGGGATCGCTGGTCAGTTTGTTGTTAGGGAATGACGCGGTACCGACCAGTTCGCCATTGCCGCCGGGAATATAGTTGCCGCCCTGCCCGGTAAAGCGCATCACGCGCAGCAACAGGCGGGCCGGCAACGAGGTCGAGCGGCCGGGCAGATCGATCATCGGCGCCGACAGCACCATGCGGTCGAACCAGCGCTTGCCGGAATGCGCCACGCGCAGCATCACCGCGCCGCCCATCGAATGCGCCAGCGCGAAGTAAGGTGGCGGACAATCCGGCATCACCACCTGCTGCACGAAACTTTCGACGTCGATCTCGAAATCGGAGAAACTGCGCACATAGCCCTTGCGGCCATCCCGCAACTGCCGAGACGAATGGCCCTGCCCGCGCCAGTCGATCATCGCCACCGCAAAACCGCGGTCGCGCAGGTCGCGCACGGTCTCGAAATACTTTTCGATATATTCGCCGCGCCCGCTGAACACGCAGACCGTGCCCTTGCGCCCGGTGGTCGGCGCCCAGCGCGCAAAGCGCAGGTCGACGCCGTCCGGCGTCTTGATGGTGCCGGACACGGCACCCTCGGGAACAGGGTTGGCGGGAATCGAGACAAGCGTCATGGCGGGGGACCGGCTAGGCGAAAAACGCGGGATTTCAAGGGCGGGAGACAGATCAGCGCGAATCTTTCGGCCCCCCTTGCGAGCCGCCAGACCCCTCCCATATCAGTTTCGTGCAGGCCTCTCTAGGCTGCATGACACGAAAGCCCGGCCCTGTGGCGGGCGGGTTATTGCAACAGTCGCTCAATGGAGGACTACCGAATGCGTAGCTATGATCTCACCCCGTTTTATCGCTCCACCGTCGGCTTCGACCGCCTGTTCAGTCTGCTGGATCAGACCACAGGTGACGCAGCGCCGGGCTATCCGCCCTATAATATCGAACGCACCGGCGAGAACGAATACCGCATCAGCGTAGCCGTTTCCGGCTTCGCGCAGAACGAGCTCTCCATCGTCGCGAAGGAAAATACGCTGACGATCAAGGGCGAGAAAGCCGCCAACGAAAACGGCAGCAAGGCCGAGGTACTCTATCGCGGCATCGCCGCCCGTGCCTTCGAACGCGCCTTCCAGCTTGCCGACTTCGTGCAGGTGAAGAACGCCTCGCTCGAGAACGGCCTGCTCCATGTGGATCTTGTTCGCGAGATTCCGGAAGCCAAGAAGCCACGCAGCATTCCGATTTCCACCAGCGCCGTCAGCGCGCCGCAGGTGGTCGACGGCTCGGCCGAGAAAGTCGCCGCGTAAGTGGGACTTTGTAAAGTAAGTGTAGCTGTATGCGAAACGCCCCGGAGCAATCCGGGGCGTTTTGTTATGTGACGATGGTTGCTTCCTGGTCCCTCCCCGCGCTTGCGTGAGGAGGAAAGCCATTGGCTTCATCGCCGACTATTCCAGCCCCTGGGCAGGCGGCGGCGTTTCTGCAGCAGGCGGCGTGGCGGGCTTTGCTTCTATTGCCGGCGGAGCCACCGTCGGTGCGGCAGTGTCCTTCTTCTCGGGCGCAGCCGGTGTTGCCGGAGCGGTCCCGGACGTTTCCGGCGGTTTCGTCTCGGCCGGCTTCTGCTCCGTCACGGCCGACTGCTGCACCGGCGCTGCGGCCGGCGGCGTTTCGGGTGGCTTGACGGCGACGGGCCTGGTTTCGGCCGGAGCCACAGGCTTCGCGGGCGCCGCGACCGCGCGCACCGGCGGCCGCTTCGGCAGCGGCACGCTCGTCGCTCGGCTGGCAACTTTTGGCGCGGGTGTTGCCGTCCCGGCCGTGAACGGCGGGCGGCGATATTGCGGCAGGGTCGGCACTGCGGTCTGCGGGCCGTAGCGTGTGTCGATTTCCTCGCTCATCCGGTCGCCCATGCGATAGGCCGGGATGAAGCGCAGGATGCGTCCACTCCGCGCATCGATCACCAATCGGCCGTCCTCACCGTCGAGGTCGATGGCCGACACCGTGTAGATGAGGCCGCGCTGCTGGGGCATGCCGAGGGCCGAGAAGCCGGCCTCGCGCAGGATCGAATAGACCTCCCGCAGCGGCAGCACCGCCAGATCATAGCCGCGCCGCAAGACGCCATAGGGCCGCGGCTCCGCATATTCCACCGGCGGCATGGCCGCATAGGGACCGCCGACATCCGATACGCGTGCCACAGCGGCAACGTCGCCGCGCATCGGCGGCAGTGCCTGTGCCTGTGCAGCGCCACTCGCCAGCAACAGCCCGGCCGAGGCTAGACATCCCACAAGTACCTTCATTGCATGCTCCTTCGACGCCCCCGCGCCCGGAGTGTGTTCAGCACCCTGAACCTCACGCTCTCATCCGTCCCGCCACAGCAACCACCGCTGCCACAGGCGTTAACGGACAATGCGCAACCTCACCGCTGAATCCGGCAGCCCTTGGGCCAGCCTTTGGCCGGCCTTGGGCCGGATCACGGCACCACCCGCCTGAATGTGTCTTCGCGGCATGGACGATTTGGCATGCGTTGTTGCCATGCGACGACGGACTCACACGCGCTTGTGTGCTAGATAAAAATTTGGCAAAGTCTTGGTTAGGACAGCATCACTGTCGCAATTTTTGGTGGCAAATCCGGCACGGGGTTTGCAACATAAGCAGGCGTCGCGACCAAAAACACGCCTGCTACGACGCGAGCCGAATAAGGCAGGATCCTTATAGGCAAGACATGGGGCGGCCGCCGGGGACGACGGGCACCACCAGTCTGAATTCTGAAATCGAGGCGCGCTATGCGCGAGCGGTGACCCTTAGGGTTCCGCTTGCGCCAAAAGTGCGCCGACAAGGGTGGCAGAACCCCGGTTGGGGTTGAGAGGACGAAGATGAGCGGATCAGAGCACGAGCGCCAATTGATCGAAACCGGCACGCATTCGGCGGCCCCGGCTATCAAATCGGCTCACGTGAAAGACACCGCCATCAAACCGGAACTTCATACCTACCGTCCGCCGGCGCTGGGCCTCTACGACCCGTCGCAGGAGAAGGATGCCTGCGGCGTCGGCTTCATCGCCAACATCAAGGGTCACAAGTCGCATCAGATCGTGTCTGACGCGATCAACATCCTCTGCAACCTCGAACACCGGGGTGCGACCGGCGCGGATCCGCGTTTTGGCGACGGCGCTGGTATTCTGGTGCAGATCCCGCACAAGTTCTTCACACGCAAGGCATCGGAACTCGGCTTCAGCCTGCCCGCGCCCGGCCAATACGCCATCGGCGCGCTGTTCATGCCGCGTGATACCGCGTGGCGGAAAGTTATTCAGGGCATCATCGGTGATCAGATCAAGGCCGAAGGCCTGAAGCTGCTCGGTTGGCGCGAGGTGCCGACGGACAATTCGTCGCTCGGCGAGAGCGTGAAGCCAACCGAGCCCGCCAACATGCAGGTCTTCATCGGCATCGGCAAAGCCAAGATCGCCGACGAGGACGAATTCGAGCGCCGTCTCTACATCCTCCGCAAGTCGATCTCGCAAGCGATCTATCAGCGCCGCGAGCGCGGCCTCGCGGGCTATTACCCGTGTTCGATGTCGTGCCGCACCATCATCTACAAGGGCATGTTCCTCGCCGACCAGCTCGGTAGCTACTATGCCGACCTGCACGAAGAGGACTTCGAAAGCGCGCTGGCGCTGGTGCATCAGCGCTTCTCGACCAACACCTTCCCGACCTGGTCGCTGGCGCATCCCTACCGCATGGTCGCGCATAACGGCGAAATCAACACGCTGCGCGGCAACGTCAACTGGATGGCGGCGCGTCAGGCCTCCATCGAGTCCGAGCTGTATGGCAAGGACATCAGCCGTCTGTGGCCGATCTCCTATGAAGGCCAGTCCGACACCGCCTGCTTCGATAACGCGCTCGAATTCCTGGTTCAGGGCGGCTACTCGCTGCCTCACGCCGTGATGATGATGATTCCGGAAGCCTGGGCCGGCAATCCCTTGATGGATGAGCAGCGCCGCGCCTTCTACGAATATCACGCCGCGATGATGGAGCCGTGGGACGGTCCTGCCGCGCTCGCCTTCACCGACGGTCGCCAGATCGGCGCGACGCTGGACCGTAACGGTCTGCGCCCCGCGCGTTATCTCGTCACCAAGGACGACCGCATCGTGATGGCGTCCGAAATGGGCGTGCTGGCGATTCCGGAAGAAGACATCGTCACCAAGTGGCGCCTGCAGCCCGGCAAGATGCTGCTGGTCGACCTCGTCCAGGGCCGTCTGATCCCCGATGACGAAATCAAGGCGACGCTGGCCGCAAGCCATCCGTACAGCGAGTGGCTCGAACACACCCAGATCGTTCTGGAAGAACTCCCGGACGCGCCGGCCAAGGGCCAGCGCTCCAACCTGCCGCTGCTCGATCGCCAGCAGGCCTTCGGCTACACCCAGGAAGACGTCACCATCCTGCTGACGCCGATGGCGTCGCAGGGCGAGGAAGCGTCGGGCTCCATGGGCACCGACACGCCGATCTCGGCGCTGTCGAGCAAGCCGAAGCCGCTGTTCACATATTTCAAGCAGAACTTCGCGCAGGTGACCAATCCGCCGATCGATCCGATCCGCGAAGAGCTCGTCATGAGTCTCGTCTCGATCATCGGACCGCGGCCGAACCTGTTTGACCTGCAGGGCGTCGCCACCACCAAGCGCCTTGAAGTGCGCCAGCCGATCCTGACCGACCAAGATCTCGAAAAGATCCGCTCGATCACGGATGTCGCCGAGTCGCACTTCGTCTCGCGCACCCTTGACACCACCTTCCATGCCGGTTTCGGCGCGGCGGGCATGGAACAGGTGCTGGACGAGCTCTGCGCCCGCGCGGAAGCTGCCGTGCGCGAAGGCGTCAACATCATCATCCTGTCGGACCGCATGGCCGGCTCGGATCGCATTCCGATCCCGTCGCTGCTGGCCTGCGCCTCGGTGCATCACCACCTGATCCGCACGGGTTTGCGCACCTCGGTGGGCCTCGTCGTCGAATCCGGCGAACCGCGCGAAGTGCATCACTTCGCCTGCCTCGCCGGCTATGGCGCGGAAGCGATCAACCCGTATCTGGCCTTCGAATCCATCATCGCCATGAAGGACCGGCTACCGGTGCAGCTCGACGACTATGAAATCGTCAAGCGCTTCATCAAGTCGATCGGCAAGGGCCTGCTCAAGGTCATGTCGAAGATGGGCATCTCGACCTACCAGTCCTATTGCGGCGCGCAGATCTTCGACGCGGTCGGCCTCAAGGCGGATTTCGTCGCGAAGTATTTCGCCGGCACGCATACCCGTATCGAAGGCGTCGGCCTCGCCGAAATCGCCGAGGAAACCGCGCGCCGTCACACCGAGGCATTCGGGGATTCGCTGGTTTACAAGACCGCGCTCGATGTCGGCGGCGAATACGCCTTCCGCTCGCGCGGCGAGGACCATGCCTGGAACGCTGAAACCGTGTCGCTGCTGCAGCACGCGGTGCGCGGCAACTCGCAGGACCGTTATCGCGCCTTCGCCAAGGTGCTTAACGAGCAATCCGAAAAGCTGCTGACGCTGCGCGGCCTGTTCCGCATCAAGGGCGCGGAGGAAGACAAGCGCAAGCCGGTGCCGCTCGACGAGGTCGAGCCGGCGAAGGAGATCGTCAAGCGCTTCGCCACCGGCGCGATGTCGTTCGGCTCGATCTCGCGCGAGGCCCACACCACGCTCGCGATCGCGATGAACCGCATCGGCGGCAAGTCCAACACCGGCGAAGGCGGCGAGGAAGCCGATCGCTTCAAGCCGATGCCGAACGGCGATTCGATGCGCTCGGCGATCAAGCAGGTGGCCTCCGGCCGCTTCGGGGTGACGACGGAATATCTCGTCAACTCCGACATGATGCAGATCAAGATGGCGCAGGGCGCCAAGCCCGGCGAAGGCGGCCAGCTGCCCGGCCACAAGGTCGACGCGACTATTGCCCGCGTGCGCCATTCGACGCCCGGCGTCGGCCTGATCTCGCCGCCGCCGCACCACGACATCTATTCGATCGAGGATCTCGCGCAGCTGATCTACGATCTGAAGAACGTCAATCCGGACGGCCAGGTGTCGGTCAAGCTGGTCTCCGAGATCGGCGTCGGCACGGTTGCCGCCGGCGTCGCCAAGGCACGCGCGGATCACGTCACCATTTCCGGCTTCGAAGGCGGCACCGGCGCGAGCCCGCTGACCTCGATCAAGCATGCCGGTAGCCCGTGGGAAGTCGGCCTCGCCGAAACCCACCAGACCCTGGTGCGCGAGCGGCTGCGCAGCCGCATCGTGGTCCAGGTCGATGGCGGCTTCCGCACCGGCCGCGACGTGGTGATCGGCGCGCTGCTGGGCGCCGATGAATTCGGCTTCGCCACCGCGCCCCTGATCGCAGCGGGCTGCATCATGATGCGCAAGTGCCATCTCAACACCTGCCCGGTCGGCGTCGCGACGCAGGACCCCGTCCTGCGCAAGCGCTTCACCGGCCAGCCCGAGCACGTGATCAACTACTTCTTCTTCGTCGCCGAGGAAGTTCGCGAGATCATGGCGCAGCTCGGCTATCGCACCTTCGACGAGATGGTCGGCCAGGTGCAGATGCTCGACCAGTCGGCCCTCGTGTCGCACTGGAAGGCCAAGGGTCTCGACTTCTCCAAGCTGTTCGTGCGCCAGCCAGAACTGCCCGGCCAGAAAATCTATCACACCGAGGATCAGGACCATCACCTGGAAGCCGTACTCGATCGCGAATTGATCAAGCAGGCGCAGCCCGCGCTTGACCGCGGCGCGCCGGTGAAGATCGACACGAAGATCAACAGCACCAACCGCTCGGCCGGCGCCATGCTGGCGGGCTCGGTGGCCAAGATCTACGGCCATGCCGGCCTGCCGGACGACACCATCAAGGTGTCGCTGAAGGGCACCGCCGGTCAGGCCTTCGGCGCCTGGCTGTGCAAGGGCATCACCTTCGATCTGGAAGGCGAAGGCAACGACTATGTCGGCAAGGGCCTCTCGGGCGGCAAGATCATCGTGCGTCCGCCGGCTCATTCCGCCATCGTTCCGGAAGAGTCGATCATCGTCGGCAACACCGTGATGTATGGCGCGATCGAAGGCGAATGCTACTTCCGCGGCGTCGCCGGCGAACGCTTCGCCGTGCGTAACTCAGGTGCGGTGGCCGTCGTCGAAGGCGCCGGCGATCACTGCTGCGAATATATGACTGGCGGCATCGTCGTGGTGCTGGGCAAGACTGGCCGTAACTTCGCAGCCGGTATGTCCGGCGGCGTGGCTTACGTGCTCGACGAAACCGGCGACTTCCCGAAGCTGTGCAACATGGCGATGGTCGAGCTCGAGCCCGTCCTCTCGGAAGAGATGATTGCCGAGAACACCTATCACCACTCCGGCGATCTCGAAGCTCATGGCAAGGTCGACGTGTTCGCCAACCTGCTCGACTCCGATATCGAGCGCCTGCATGTGCTGATCACGCGTCACGCGAAATATGCCGGCTCGGCCAAGGCTGCGATGATCCTCGCGGACTGGAAAACCTGGCTGCCGAAATTCCGCAAGGTAATGCCGGTCGAGTATCGCCGTGCGCTGCGCGAGTTGAAAGCGAAAGGCGCCGAGGCCGAACCGCAGATCGCGATCGGCGCGTAAGACACAGACTGAACCGCCGCCTCATCAGGCGGCGGGGACGGAGATCGAAACAAGCAAATCATCCTTCGAGGCGCGCCAATGCGTAACGCTCGGGATGATGGTGGGACAGACTGCAGAGGCGTCAGTTGTAATGGGCAAGATCACGGGTTTTCTGGAAATCGATCGTCACGACCGCAAGTATGCGCCGGTGGCCGAGCGTCTGAAGGGCTATAAAGAGTTCGTCATTCCGCTCAGCGAGAAAGACACCCGCGATCAGGCTGCGCGCTGCATGAATTGCGGCATTCCCTATTGCCACGGCACCGGCTCGGTTGAGCCCGGCACGCCCGGCTGCCCGGTCAACAACCAGATCCCGGACTGGAACGACCTCGTCTATACCGGCAACTGGGAAGAAGCCTCGCGCAACCTGCACTCGACCAACAACTTCCCGGAATTCACCGGCCGCATATGCCCGGCGCCGTGCGAAGCGTCGTGCACGCTGAACATCGATGACAACCCGGTCACCATCAAGACCATCGAATGCGCCATCGTCGACAAGGCATGGGACCATGGCTGGCTGAAGCCGCAGGTCTCCGCCGTGAAGACCGGCCGCAAGGTCGCCGTGATCGGCTCAGGTCCCGCCGGCATGGCCTGCGCGCAGCAGCTCGCCCGTGCCGGACACGACGTCCATGTCTATGAGAAGTTCGCCAAGGCCGGCGGCTTGATGCGTTACGGCATTCCCGACTTCAAGATGGAAAAGCACATCATCGATCGGCGCGTCGCGCAGATGGAAGGTGAAGGCGTCACCTTCCATTACGGCAAAGCTGTCGGCGGCACGTCGCCCGGCGCCATCGATCCCGCCGAACTGCTCAAGGAATATGAGGCGATCGCGCTGACCGGCGGCGCCGAGCACGGCCGCGACCTGCCGATCCCCGGCCGCGAATTCGACGGCATCCATTTCGCGATGGATTTCCTGCCGCAGCAGAACCGCCGCGTCGCCAACGAGCCGCTTGGCGACGTGAAAGAGATTCTCGCCGGCGGCAAGCATGTCGTCGTCATCGGCGGCGGCGACACCGGCTCCGACTGCATCGGCACCTCGCTGCGCCAGGGCGCGCTGTCCGTGACCCAGCTCGAAATCATGCCGGCTCCGCCGGAGCATGAGAACAAGGGCCTGACCTGGCCGAACTGGCCGCTGAAGATGCGGACCTCATCGAGCCAGGCCGAAGGCGCCAAGCGCGAATTCGCCGTGCTGACGCAAAGCTTCGAAGGCGTGGACGGCAAGGTCACCAAGCTGAACTGCGTACAGGTCGACGACAAGTTCAAGCCGATCCCCGGCTCGGAATTTTCGTTGCAGGCCGACCTCGTGCTGCTGGCGATGGGCTTCGTCCATCCCGTCCATGAAGGCATGCTGAAGACCCTCGGCGTCGACCTCGACCAGCGCGGTAACGTTCGCGCCGCGACGACCGACTTCGCGACCTCGCTACCGAAGGTGTTCTCCGCGGGCGACATGCGCCGCGGCCAGTCACTGGTGGTCTGGGCGATCCGCGAAGGCCGCCTGTGCGCCCGCGCCATCGATCAGGCGCTGATGGGAACGACGACGCTGCCGAGGTAAGGGCATCAACATCGCCAAATTTTGAAGGGCTCCGCACTTATGTGTCGGAGCCTTTTTCTTGTCGTCAGCCTCTGGCCCGGCGGCTCGAACTTCAATTGGTCAACAGACGCTCGATCGCCGAAGCGAGCGGCCTCTCGCTATCGAAGCTCGCAATCATAACCTCGAGCCATTCGTCGGGGACAAGCTTCTCATAGTCGAAGTCATGACCAGCCTCTGCGGTCAACAGTGCCAGAAATGCGGACTGAGTACGGCCGCTTCCCTCCCGAAAAGCATGAATGGCATTCCGTTCGGCGGGACGCGGGACAAACGGCGCGTGCGAGCATCGATCCGACACGACCGGGACTCGCACAGCGCGACCGGACGCGCGGCGCATCCCAGAGTGGGTAGCCAGCAACCTGCAGAGACGCTAAGCGGTATCATCCCGCCGATCTGACCTTCCAACGTGTTGCACCCTCCCGCATGAAATTCCTGCTTCTTCCGCTCGGCCTCGTGGCGCTTGTCCCACAGGCTCATGCCAGCGATGCCCGCTTCATGGCGGCCCTCGGCAAGCTCGATCCCAAGACCCGGCTGGAACAGGTCTGCGACTTCGAGGCCATGCGCCGGATCAGCAAGGGCGGCCCGCGCGTCGAGCGTGCCAAATCCGATGCGCTGATACCGCCGCAGCATCTCGGCAATACGCTGATCGCCAAGGGCGGCGCCTATCGCGCAGGCGGCAAATGGATGCAGGTCGCCTTCACCTGCAAGGCGACGCCGGACCACAAGACGGTGCTGGATTTCACCTACAAGACGGGCACGGCGATTCCGCCGGCGAAATGGCAGTCTTTAGGGCTCTGGAAGTAATCCAGGCCGTCCGGCGTTCACCCTGCCTCCGGGATTTGCTTGACGTTAACGCCGGGCGGCGCTTGATGGCGGAATCGCGGCTGCCCGCTTGCGGCCCGAATCCGGTAGTATGTCCGTTGAATAGGTTCCTTGGGGAACCCGGGTCTGCGGACCCTGCGATTGCGGTCGAGGCGCATGTCACAGAAGCCCAATATGCCGAGATGGCGGATCGACCACTGGCGTGCCGAAAAGGGCACGCTGACGGTGCTCGCCGTGGCATTGGGCCTGCTGATCGGCATCGTGGCTCCCGCGTCGGCGCAATTTTTCGGGTTCGGCGGTCCGCAGCAGCCTCCGCCGCGTCCGCAGCGCAACGTGCCGCAAGGCGGCGGTGGCGGCTTCGGCTGGTTCGGCGGCGGCAATGACAGCCCGTTCTTTGCGCCGTTCCAGCAGCAACAGGCGCCGAAGCGGGCCGCTCCGCGCGAGGACTATTCGCGCGCGCCATCGCCGGAAAAACGCGATGCCCCGGCCGAGCGTAACGTGCTGGTGCTCGGCGACAGCATGGCCGACTGGCTCGCTTACGGCCTCGAGGACGCCTATGCCGAACAGCCCGATATGGGCGTGATCCGCAAGCACAAGACCGTCTCCGGCCTGCTGCGCTATCAACCGAAGGGCGATCCCGCAGATTGGGCAGCGGCGGCCAAGGGCATTCTTGCCACCGAGAAGCCCGATGCCATCGTCGTCATGCTCGGCCTCAATGACCGTGTCGCGATCCGCGAGCCCGACAAGGCCGTCGAGAAGAAGAGCGCCAAGAAGGACGAAAAGAAAGACAGCGCTGCCGAGGTGAAGCCCGGCGACAAGCCGGTGGAACCGGAAGCTGACGATGCGGACATTCCCGATCCCGGCTCGATCGTCACCGAGCGCGGCGCGCGCACCGGCGGCATGGTCGATTTCCGCGACGAGCGCTGGGGCGACCTGTACTCGAAGAAGATCGAGGAGATGATCAATGTCGTGAAGGCGAAGGGCGTGCCCGTGCTGTGGGTCGGCCTGCCGGCGGTGCGCGGCACCAAGGCGACCGCCGACATGCTCTATCTCGACAATCTCTATCGCGACGCCGCGACCAAGGCTGGCATCACCTATGTCGATATCTGGGATGGTTTCGTCGACGAGGCCGGCCGCTTCCTGCAGCAGGGCCCGGATTTTGAAGGCCAGATCCGCCGACTGCGCTCGGCCGACGGCGTCTATTTCACCAAGGCCGGCGCCCGCAAGATGGCGCATTACGTCGAGCGCGAGATTACCCGCTTGCTCTCCGGCCGCTCCGCGCCGATCGCGCTGCCGAGCGAGCCTGCGACGCCCGACCTCAATGCCGTGCCCGGCGCGCCGCCGCCGCGTCCGCTGGCCGGGCCCATCGTGCCGCTCGTCGCCTCCTCCGTCGGCACCGATCAGCTGCTCGGCGGCCCCGGCGTCAAACCGGTGAGTGTCGATGCGCTGGTGGCACGCGTGCTGGTGAAGGGCGAGCCGCTGGCCGCACCCGCCGGCCGCGCCGATGACTTCGCCTGGCCGCGCCGCGAGATCGGCCGCGAACAGGCCAAGGGCGATGTGCCCGTGGCCGCGGTTACCCCGGCCACATCAGGCACCAGCGGCACAACTGCTGCGGCGACCGGACCGGATGGCGTTGTTCCCGTCACGGCGCCGCCGACCGCGCCGAAGAAAAAGCCGAAGCCCGTCATCGCCACCGAAACTCCGTCATCCTTCGGTAGCTTCTTCGGGTTCGACGAGCCGCGCCGCGCGCCCGTCCAGCTGGCGCCGCAGCGGCCCCGCCCGGCCCAGGCACCCGGTCCGCGCCCGCCGGTCAATGTCGGCCCCGCCGCCTCCGCCCCCTCCGGTTTCTTCACGCGCTAACCGCGTGAAAACCCAACGACAAAAAAATCCCTCAGCCTTTTCAGGACGAGGGATTTTGCTCTTTGATCTTTTCAAGAACGTTTTCTCGAACACGACTGTTGATGCTTCTGCGGCGCCTGTTCGTCAGCCGCGATACACAATCAATAGCCGAAACGGCTCGGACGACGACGCGGTGGACGCGTCATCAGCATCGCCAGCGCAAAGCCGATGCCGCCTGCGATCAGCAGCGAGCCCAGTGGATTCTCGCGGACCTTGTCGGTGATCGCCTGCGTGCCGTCGCGATAGACGTCGCTATCGAGCGCATCCTTGGCGTAGCTGGTGGCGGCTTCCGATGCATCGCGCACGGCGTCCTTCGCCTGGCCGTACAGGTTCTGCACGGTGCCCGCCGCTTCGCGCGCGCGGCCCGAGGCTTCAGTCCGCTCGTCGCCCGTGGCTCGGCCGATCGCACCTTCAACCTTGCCGGCTGCATCCTTGGTTGCGCCCGCAATACGGTCCTTGTCCATGTCCATTACTCCGTGAGGAAATTCTCGCCGGTGTAATGCCTGAAGCCAGTACTGGTTCCGTCAAGATACGGATGCGATGATTTTAAAGAATCAAACCGCCATCGACGACCAGCGTGTGACCGCAAACATAGGATGACAGCGGCGACGCCAGGAACAATGCAGCGCCGGCCATATCGGCAGGCGTGCCGAGACGCTGCAGCGGGATCCGCGCAATCGCGCCTTCCAGCCGCTTCGGATTGGCGGTCGTGACCCTAGTCATCTTGGTGTCAACGAGCCCCGGCGCGATACCGTTGACGCGAATGCCGTCTTCCGACCACGCCTGCGCCAATGTACGCGTGAGGCCAACCGCACCGGTCTTCGACGCATTGTAGGATGGATTGCCCTTGGTAGCGTGATAGGCCGCGGTCGAGCTGACAATGATCAGGCGTCCGTTGCTTGCTTTCAGCTGCGCATGAAACTTAGTCGCGCAGCCCATCAGGCTCATCAGGTTGACTTCCATCACCTTGCGAAAGCCGTCCATTTCGAATTCGCCGCGGCGATAGATCACCGCACCCTGCGCGAGGATCAGCACATCGACCCGGTCGAGCTTCGGATCGAACGCCTCGATCGCCGATGCACTGCTGACATCCAGCTGGCTGTAGCCGAGCCCGTCGAGATCGGAGCCCTCATCGATGGAATAGTCGCGGGCCTTCGCGCGCGTACCGCACACATGCACGCGTGCACCGCGCGCACGAAACGCCTGCGCCATGCCGTTGCCGATGCCGCTGGATCCGCCGACGATCAGCACCTGCTGTCCGCTGAAATCGAGTTCGTTCATCCCTGATTGTCCTTCTTGATTTTATCAACGCATGTTTGACCGCGCCGGCGATCAGTGCAAGCCTTCAATCAAGCCTCATCATGAAGGCGCACAATTCGGAGGAAGCCTTGTCGGATTTCAAACAGCTCAGCCGCTCGGTGCGCGGCCTCACGGTACTCGTCACCGGCGCCGCAAGCGGCATGGGCCGGGCGACGGCGCGCGTGTTCGGCGACGAAGGCGCCAATGTCGCCGTCACCGATATTTCGGCGGACGGGATTGCAGCAGTCGCGAGCGCGATCACATCAGGCGGCGGCAGCGCACATGCATGGACGCTCGACGTCGCCGATCCCGATCGCATCCGCACGGTAGTCAACGCCGTCGCCGGGCATTTCGGCGGCCTCGACATCATCGTCAACAATGCCGGCATCTCGGTGAGCACCGCGATCGACCAGGACGGTTACGACGCCGCGTGGGATCGCGCCATCGCCGTGATGCTCACTTCGCATCAACGCATCATCCGCGCCGCGCTGCCGCACCTGCGTAAATCACCCTCGCCGCGGATCGTGAATATTGCTTCCACCGAAGCGCTGGGCGCGACCGCATTGCACAGTCCGTATTCCGCAGCGAAAGCTGGGGTCACCGGACTTACGCGCTCGCTCGCGGTGGAACTCGGCCGTGACGGCATCACGGTGAACTGCATCTGTCCCGGACCGATCACGACGGGGATCACCGAGCGCATCAGCGACGAGCACAAGGTGATCTTCGCCAAGCGCCGCACCGCGCTGCGGCGCTATGGCGATCCCGAAGAGGTCGCGCATGTCACGCTCAGCCTGTGCCTGCCGGCGGCGTCCTACATCACCGGCGCGGTGATCCCTGTCGATGGCGGGCTGATGACACGCAATGCGTAACGGCATTTGCGCCGGTTGACTTCGCAGCTTTCGGGCGTAGCATTTTTCTCAAGCGGCACGGCGATGATCGGACGCCGCAATCGAATGGGTCAACCATTCCACACGGAGGAAATTTGCAATGCCCGTGACGATCCGCAAACTGCACCCCTTGTTCGTCGGCGAGGTGACCGGCGTGGATCTGACCAAGCCGGTCAGCCCCGACGACGCCGCAGCCATCGAGCGCGGCATGGATGACTACGCGGTCCTGATATTTCCGAAGCAGGATATCACCGACGAACAGCAACTCGCTTTCGCGCAGAATTTTGGCGAACGCGAAAATCGAAAAGGCGGCTCCGTCACCAAGAAGGAAGACTACCGGCTGACATCGGGTCTGGCCGACGTGTCCAATCTCGGCAAGGACGGCAAGCCGTTGCCGAAAGACAGCCGGGCGCACCTGTTCAACCTCGGCAACTGCCTGTGGCACTCGGACAGCTCTTTCCGGCCAATCCCTGCGAAATTCTCGCTGCTGTCGGCGCGCGTGGTCAACCCGAAGGGCGGCAATACCGAATTCGCCGACATGCGCGCTGCCTATGATGCGCTCGACGATGATACCAAAGCCGAGATCGAGGACATGATCTGCGAACATTCGCTGATGACCTCGCGCGGCGCCCTTGGCTTTCTCGACTACACCGATGAAGAAAAGGAGATGTTCAAACCGGTGCTGCAGCGACTGGTGCGCACGCATCCGGTGCACGGTCGCAAGTCGCTGTATCTGTCATCCCATGCCGGCGCGATCCGGGGCATGTCGGTGCCGGAAGCCCGCGTGCTGTTGCGCGATCTCAACGAGCACGCCACGCAGCCGCAATTCGTCTATGTCCACAAATGGACGCTGCATGATCTCGTGATGTGGGACAATCGCCAGACCATGCATCGCGTCCGCCGCTACGACCAGTCGCAGCCGCGCGACATGCGCCGCGCCACCGTCGCCGGCAATGCGCCGACCGTGGAGCAGCAGGCCGCGGAGTAGAGCCTGCTCTATCCAGGAAGCCCGGCTACAGCGCGTAGCCGAGCTTCCTCCGGCCGTCAGGCCGCAACTGCTGGCCCTTGTAGCGCGGTCAATCCATATCTTTGAGGCGGATGCTACAGCTCCACTTTCGAACAAGCGATGCGCTGGTCAATCAACGTTGCTAGGGCGCTGTCGATCGCTGTCATCGGCAAACGAACTTCCGGACTGTCGATCAACCCACAGCGCCACAGCCAATGCTTCAATGGCGCGGGAGACGGTTCGGCAAACAGCAGGCGCGCGATGTCCGATAACTCCCGCCATTGCATGGAGGCCCGCAATGCGTCGCCGGACAGGATGATTGACCGCAGCGCGGCGAAGTCCCGGGTATGGACATGCGCCGAGGCCAGAATGCCGCCGTCACTGCCGCGGATCAAAGCACCGTAGAACAATGAGTCCTCACCAGTCAGCACGGCGAAGCCGGGCGGCCGCCGATGCAGCAATTCTACCGACTGCAGCGTATTCGCCGAACAATCCTTGACGCCAATAATGTTGGGACGTTCAGCCAGTCGCAGGATCGTCTCATTGTCGAGATTGACGCCTGTCCGGTAGGGAATGTTGTAGAGCATGATCGGTCGCTCGGTGCTATCGGCCAGTGCCCCAAAATGCTGCAACAGGCCACGCTGCGATGGCCGCGAGTAGTATGGGCTGGCGATCAGGTAGCCGTCGACCGGCCAGCTCGCGGTCCGCGCCATCACGGCGACAAGCCGGCGCGTGTCGCTGCCGGAGAGGCCGAGATAAAGCGGGCACCGCATGCCGAATTCATGCAACGCCTGCGCTGTCACGGTCACAAGCTGCGCAAGTTCGTCTTCGCCGATCGTCAATCCCTCGCCGGTGGTTGCGCCGAGAATCAGTCCGTCGATCGGCTTGTCAGCATAGTGGCGGATCAGCCGGCGCAGCGACGCCTCATCAAGAGCGCCATCGCGAAATGGCGTGACGAGAGGCAACCATAGACCGCTGGGCGGTCCGGAAGCGGCAAGCATAAGCGTGTCTCCTGTCTGGGCCGGCGACGGAGACGGAGACGCATAAAAAAACCCCGTCGAAACCGGCGGGGTCATGGTGAATATGCGGAAGCTACATCAATCTATCGCGCACAAATCTCCGTCCCCCGAAGAGGCACGACGTTTGCTATTGAGACGAGCGGCGCGATTATTCATAACCTCAAAGTGCGCCTCTCGAACTACACTTGTCAAGCGGGAGCCAACACGCGCCACCAATTATCTGCCCCGCAGCCGGTCCAACATCTCCGACGAAGCGAACCCGTCGGCGGGCGCGCCAACGGAAGCCTGGAAACTACGCAAGGCTTCGCGGGTCTGGCCGCCGAACTGGCCGTCCGGTGTGCCCTTGTAGAAGCCGCGCTGTGCCAGCAGCTGCTGTAGCTCGAGCCGCTCGGCGCGGGACAGCACGCGCTCCTGACGCGGCCATGGCTGCACGAAGGGCGGACCGCCGCGCAACCGATCGGCGAAATGGCCGATGGCCATCGCGTAGGCTTCAGCCGGATTGTATTTCATGATGACGCGAAAATTCGTCAGCATCAGGAAGCCTGGCCCCTGCGCGCCGGCGGGTGCGAGCAGATAGGCCTTCTCCGCCATCTTCGGAAATGGCTGGTTGTTGGCCCGCTTGAGGCCGAGATGCTCCCATTGCGGCAGCGTCATCGCCTTGGCCTTGTCGGCCAGCATGTAGTTGAAGCCCTGCGGAACCACGACTTCGTAGCCCCAGGTCTGGCCGCTTTGCCAGCCATCCTTCTTCAGATTGTTGGCGGTCGAGAAAATCAGGTCGGTCGGATTGTCGACCACGTCGCGGCGGCCGTCGCCGTCACCGTCCACCGCAAAACGCTTGAACGCGGTCGGCATGAACTGGGTCGGACCGAATGCGCCAGCCCACGAACCGCGCATTTGTTCGGGCCTCAGATCGCCACGATGCAGGATTTCCAGCGCGACCAGAAACTCGTCCTTGAAATAGGCCTGACGGCGACCAACACAGGCCAGCGTCGCCGTCGAACGCAGCACGCTGCGATCGCCGATCATCGTCGAGTAGTTGGACTCAATGCCCCAGATCGACGCGATGATGTAGCGATCGACGCCATAGGCCTTCTCCGCCCCATCGAAGATCGTCTTGTACTTCGCCAGCACCTCGCGGCCCTTGGCCATGCGGTTGTCGTTCACCAGGATGTCGAGATAGTCCCAGATCGCCTTGGTGAATTCCGGCTGCGAATCCATCAGATCCATGATTCGCAGATCCGGGGTCAGCCCGGCCGTGAAGCGCTGATAGCTGTCCTGCGAGATGCCACGGCGTGCGGCATCAGGCCACAGTCCGGCAATACAGTTGTCGAAGTTATTGGCAGCTTCGCGGATCGCCTGTGCGGTCATCAGCGGATGGCCGGATGCGCCATCCTCGCCGCTCCAAGGCTGCACACCCTGTGCTCCGGGCACGGCCGCCTGCGGCGGCGGATCCTGGGTCTGGGACGATCCCATGAAGATGTTGTCGAACAAGCTGAAAGGGCCGCTCTTGCCTTGCGCCCGCGCCGCATCGGGCCATCCGCCCGCGAGCAAAACCACGCCCAAAGCCGCTACACCGCATGTCAGGCCACGCGCCATCTTCGTCGCAGATTTCATCATGATCCATCTCAAGAGGCCGGCCGGAATCCGGCCATGACTGTGCGATGACAGGAGGCCCGGTCGGGGTTTCCATCCGCTTAACACTATCCAATTTCAGCCACCCCGGCGAATGCGGCATCCGGGCCCGACAGGATAATTGCAGACACGTAGCCCGACACCACACATCCGCCTTTGTTCCCGGTTGCAAACGGAACCAGCAAGCGCAATCTTCGTTTGCTAGCCTGCATCGTTCCCCTCCAAGGTCATTGCAAAGTTCCTGATGAAAATTCGCAAAGCTGTCTTCCCGGTCGCCGGTCTCGGCACCCGAGTCCTTCCCGCCACCAAGGCGATGCCGAAGGAGATGCTAACCATCGTCGATCGGCCGTTGATCCAGTATGTGGTCGACGAAGCCCGCGAGGCTGGCATCGAACACTTCATTTTCGTCACCGGCCGCAACAAGGGCGTCATCGAAGATCACTTCGACCGCATGTTCGAGCTCGACGAGACACTGAAGAGCCGCAACAAGTCTGCCGAGATCGAACAGCTGGCGCTGTCACAGCCAGCCGCCGGCGCCATGAGCTTCACGCGCCAGCAGGCGCCGCTCGGGCTTGGCCATGCTGTCTGGTGTGCCCGGGATATCGTTGGCAATGAGCCCTTTGCCGTTGTGCTGCCGGACGAACTGGTGCTGAATTCCCCGGGCTGCCTGAAGCAGATGGTCGATATCGCCAATGCCCTCGGCGGCAAATCCAACTTCGTCGCCGTCGAGGAAGTCCCGATGGATATGACACATCAATACGGCATCTGCGGCGTCGGCGAGCGCCACCCGACCCTCAGAGCTGCTTTCGCCATCGACGGCATGGTCGAGAAGCCACCAAAGGGCACGGCTCCGTCCAACCTGTCGATTACTGGCCGCTACATCCTGCAGCCGGAGATATTCAAGATCCTGGAGACCCAGGAGCGGGGCGCGGGCGGCGAAATCCAGCTCACCGATGCGATGATCGGCCTCGCCAAGAGCCAGTCGTTCTACGGCGTGGAATTCGAAGGCGAGCGTCACGATTGCGGTTCGAAGTCCGGCTTCCTGCGCGCCAATATCGCGTTCGGCCTGCAGCGCCCCGATCTTCGCGAGGGCCTGCGCGCCGAAATGCTGCGTTATCTCGGAAAATAGGCGCTAGGCCGCAATCGACAGGTGCGCATCGCATGCGATGACGCATTGGTTGCGGCCCGCGGCCTTCGCCGCATAGAGCGCCTTGTCGGCCGCCTCCACCAGCCCCGTCCACTCCATCGTCACCAGCGGCTTCATGCTGGCGACGCCAATGCTGACCGTGAGCATCGCAGGATCGGCCGGCACCTGCTCGACGCGCCGCCGAATGGTCTCGGCAACCTCATGGGCATCCTGCGCCGTTGCACCGGGCAGCAGCACGGCGAACTCCTCGCCGCCATAGCGCGCAGCGCAATCACCTGCCCGCTTCGCCGAGGCGGCGATACAGTTGGCGATCGCGATCAGGGCCGTGTCTCCGGATTGATGGCCGAAGCTGTCGTTGAAAACCTTGAAATGGTCAGCGTCGATCAGCAGCAGCGCCATCGGCCGTGAATGCCGGATTGCACGACGCCACTCCAGCTCCATCGCCGTATCGAATTTGCGGCGGTTGCGCAGCCCGGTGAGACCGTCTGTGGTGGCCAGTTCCTCGAGCTTGTGTTCGGCGCGTGCACGGCGCCCGATTTCGCGGGCCAGGAACAGCGTCACTGCCGTGATGAAGACGATCAGCGCCAGCATGATGCCGCCGATCTTGATCGCCTGCTGATACCAGAGGCTGTAGATGCCGGACCACGGCCGGCCAACGATCACGACCAGCGGCCGGCCGCTGTCGCGCCAGACATACAGACGCTCGATCTTGTCGACGACGCCGACGCCTGAATACGACCCGCTGGAGCGCTTCAGCACACGCATCACCCCCGCGCTCTTGCTCAGATCCCTGCCAATCACATCGAGATCGAACGGCGTGCGCATGATGATGACACCGTCGCGGCGGATCACCGTGATGTTGTCGTCCTTGTTCAGCTTGAGACGGCCGAACAGCTCGTGAAAATAGGCGAACCGGATCGCGCCCACCGCGACACCCGCAAAATTGCCGTCGCTGTCGGTGATGCGTCGGCTCAGCACGACGGAATAGGCGCCCCGATGCAGCATCGGCTTGCTGATATACAATCCGCGCTCGCCGTCGAGCTTGTGCACCTGAAAGAACTCTTCTTCGGCGCTGTTCTGCTTGACCGGATCCAGCGACGCCGCATCGATGGTGAGATCGCCATGGGCATCGAACACCTGAATGGCGGCGAACTGGCGTGACGACGCCGCGTTGTCGAACAGGATCAGCTGGCGTATTTCCTTGCTGAGCTGTCCGATCTCGGGCGTGTTGACGCCGGAGACGACGGCACGGAGCGACAGATCATATTGTTCGACGGTCCGGCCAATATCGGAATCGATTGAGGTGGCGAGGTTCTCGGCGGTCTGCTGCGCCAGCGCTTCCTCGCCGCGGCGCATGTCGAACATCACACTGCCGCAAACGGCCGAGAAACCGAGGATCGTGACCAGCGACGACAGAATCAACAGCCTGGCCGATAACGGCCAGCGTCGAATTCCCGTGCTCGCATTCCCCAACTTCATCATGTGCTCCGTACCCCACGGATCGCACGCGAATGCTTGCCGAGCGCTTAAGTACCGCCTTTGGGTTCCCCACGGCGTTAACGAACGGTTGCGGAAAATCCTCGGATGAGGCGCTCCCGGTGCTCATTTACCGAATGCGCCCTGTAGCGCCGGATCGCCAGGGCGCGTAAGACGATTGCGAGATTATTCCGAGGACAATTCCGTGCCTGACTACGACCTGCTCCGCGCCTACCTGGCCAGCCAGACCAAGGATGAATTCGTGCTGACGATGGATGCGATCGAGGAGATCATCGACGATGCACTGCCGCGCGCATCGCACCGGGCCTCGTGGTGGGAAACCGAACGCGCGCCCGACGAGCACATGCCGCAACGCGAGGCCTGTATCGCAGCCGGCTTTATCGCCACGCGATTGCCCGATGGCTCCGGTGTGAAATTTCGCCGGAAGACGGCCAAATTCATGCGGAAGTGGAATTAAGACGAGCGACGCGGCTCCCGGCGGTTATCGCTGCAGTCTCACGCCCAGCATCACCACCGTCGATGCGGTACTCGCACCGAGAATGTTGGAATCCAGGATATCGCGGCGCACCTGTGCCTTGAGCTGGATTTCGCGGTTCAGCTTGTAAACGAGATCGCCCTGCAACGAATAGATCTTATCGAAGCGGAAGTTCTCCTGATAGTCCTGCGTGATGTAAGTGAACTTGCCCGTGGCCGTGAGCCAGCGCCGGAAGTCGTGGTTGACCTCGATCGTATAGGTACGCGTGAGAATGCCGGGAACGCCGGGCACGGTCGTCTCGTCAAGAGACGTGGTCGAGACGAATTTCGCGGTCGTCAGCGGCGTGGCTGTCCAGATCAGCGACGCTGAGGTCAGCAGGCCCTTGAGAACCTCCAGCCGCGTATCCGTATAGCTGCGTGCCGCATAGCCGATCGAGGCTTCGCCCGTCAGCAGACGCGTGAATTCGAACGTCGTGCCGGCCTTGATATAGCCGCCGCTGGAATCGCGGAGGTAGCCGAAGCGATCCTTCTGCTCATCATGTACACGCACGTCGCCCTGGACTTCGGCAAACGGCTTGAGACCCGGCAGAACCTCATAGGTGGCGCGGCCGACTCCGCCATACTGGTTGAAATTGCGATCGTTGTTGTCGGTCTCTTTGCCATCGGTCAGCTTCGAATATTGATAGGCAGTACGGTCGACGAGACCGTCGACCTTGATCTGAAGGCGGTTGAAGTCCTTCTCGACCCCCAACGAACCGCCAATGGTGGTGAACAGCGGGAGATCCTTCAGCCCGGCCTGAAGGTTTGGACTGCCCGGATTGTCGGAACCCACGCGTATGCGCGCCTCGCTGTTGAGTCGCAGGTCGCGTGCGACATCAAGCCGACCGGCGATCTTGCCGTTGAGTTCGGCGCGATCGACATTCTCCGGCGATGGTGAAATCTGGGAGAAGTCCGCGGGAAATCGCCTTTCGTAACCGGTAAAGGAGCCACGCAAATCAACGATGATCGAGTGCCGCGTCCAGTCGGTTGCGGCCAGCAGCTCTGGCGCAACCTTGTAGAACGACGACCCCTTCGGCTGCACGAAGCGCGCCGGGTTGTTGTCATAGCCGCCATAGATTTCCACGGCCGACTTCACAAGGAAGCTGCCGACGCGAACGCCGGTCGGGGCATATGGATCGGGATCGACCGGCAATCGCCGACGCGGCGGCTGCCCCACCACGGTGCCGGCAACCGACGGCGCGACAGGCGGCTTCGCAGCCTTGGCCGACGGCGGTGACGGCCGAGTTTCGGGCACCAGCGGCGGCGGCGGACTGCCGGGCCCCACCGGTCGTTTCGGCTTCTTCGCGCCCGGATAATATTTGGTCTGCTTGCGCTTGCGGTTGAGCGCGTCGAAACCGGTGCCGGCGGCGCCCGATGCAGCGGGCACCGGCGGCGTGATGATCGACTGCGGGATGCGATCCGGCGACAGTTGACTGGTCTGCAGCGTTCCATTTGGCTGGAGCGGCGCATCGGTCGTCCGGCGCGTCGGCAGATTCTGCGGCGACACAAAACCACCGGGGACCGGCGCCAGCAGGTCGGAGGTCAGCGCCTGTGCGAAAACCGGCGAAGGCGCGAGGAGGCACAGGCACAGGCAAGCCGACACCGCGCCGTTGGCCCAGGCGCGGTTCCGGCGGTCGCGTGCTCGACCTGTCCTCACGATCAGAAAAACTCCAACGCCATCAAACTCTTAAAAGCGGTCAGCAAAACTGCGCCGGAGGCGCGCACGACAACTCATGGTTAAGGGAGTTAAAACGCTTATGGTTAATGGCCCGTTGAGATCGTCATCGGCGGGGTTTCACGAGGACCGCCCTGCCGTGCTAAGAGGAGGGCGATACAGCCGGGCAATTTCCGGCCCCAGGATGCGATTGATGCCCCTCTCCAAGACACCCGGCCTTCCGACGAAAACGACGGCAGCGATGAGCGATCAGGCCATTGAAGCGATTGCCTCGGCGCTCCGTACGCTGGAGGCTGAAGCCAGCGGCGTCACCGCGCTGGCCGCCGCGCTGCAATCCGATCTCGGCCCGGCCTTCGTTGCCGCCGCCGACCTGATCCTCAAGGCTCGGGGCCGCCTGATCATCACCGGCCTCGGCAAGTCCGGCCATATCGGCCGCAAGATCGCCGCGACCTTCGCCTCGACGGGAACACCAGCTTTTTTCGTCCATGCCGCGGAAGCCAGCCATGGCGATCTCGGCATGATCACACCCGACGATGTCATCATGGCGCTGTCGTGGTCCGGCGAGCAGCCGGAGATGAAGAACCTCATTACCTATGCCAAGCGCTTCAGGATCGGCGTGGTCGCGATCACCTCCGAGGCCACCTCGACGCTGGCCGAGGCCGCCGATGTCGCGCTGACGCTACCGAAGGCGCGCGAGGCCTGTCCGCACAATCTCGCCCCCACGACCTCGTCGCTGATGATGCTGGCGATGGGCGATGCGCTGGCGATCGCGCTCCTGGAAGGGCGCGGCTTCACCTCGGTGGATTTCAGCGTGCTGCATCCCGGCGGCAAGCTGGGTGCGATGCTGAAATATACACGCGACCTCATGCATTCGGGCGACGCCGTGCCGCTCAAGCCGCTCGGCACCAAGATGTCCGATGCGCTGGTGGAAATGTCGTCGAAGGGTTTTGGCTGCGTCGGCATCACCGACGGCAACGGCCATGTGGTCGGCATCGTCACCGACGGCGATTTGCGTCGTCACATGCGCGCCGACCTGATGACCGTCTCGGTTGACGAGGTCATGACCAGGAATCCCAAGACCATCAGCCGCGATCTGCTCGCCGGCGAAGCGCTGGAAATCCTCAACTCGTCGAAGATCACCGCGCTGCTGGTGACGGACGCCAGAAAGCCCGTCGGCATCGTGCATCTGCATGATCTGCTGCGGGCGGGCGTGGCTTAAGCAACGTCAACCAGGAGCCCGCGGGAATCGGACCGCATCGGGCTCAAGCGGCAATGCCAGGCCGTTCGCGATATACGACACCGTGCGATAGAATCCGCACAGCAGGATGATCTCGAAGATCTTCGCGTCGTCGTAATGAGCGGCCAGCGTCTTGAATTCCCCATCGCTAAGCGTGGCGCGGTGATGCAGGGCATCGACTGTCGCGATCAGAGCCCGCTCGGCTGACGACCAGCATGTCGCTTTTGCGTCGCCTTCTACGGTCGCCCTCACTTCTGCATCCGTCAATTTCGCCGCGTCTGCAAAGGCCGCAACATGGACGCCCCATTCGTATTCGCAGCCGGTCAGCGCGCAGGTGCGATCGATGACGATTTCGCGCTCCCGCAACGACAGCGGCCCACGATCGAGCAGGCTCGCTGCGCGAAATTTGCTCCATGCCCTCGGATGACCCGCTATCACGCGAAACAGTGTCAGCGGCGGCGCGCCGCGCATGATCGCATCGAATTGCGCCTGAATGTCAGGATCATAAGGCGGCTGCAGTGGCGCGATACGTGACATAGCGAACTCCTGCGCTACAATAATCGTAGCGATATGCTACATATTATGTAGCGACCTGCAAGAGAGAATGTGATGGCAAAGTCCGTTTCCAAGCCGCCCAAACGCGCCGTCCGCGGCTCGACCTCCGGCCGCCCGATTATGGCGCTGCTCGACTTGCTCGGCCGGCGCTGGACCTTGCGCATTCTCTGGGAGTTGCGTGAGCGGTCGCTGACCTCGCGGGCGCTGCGCGAGGCCTGCGACGACGCCTCCCCTACTGTTCTCCAGGCACGCCTGAGCGATCTCAGGGACGCGGGTCTGATTGCGCTGGGGCCGGACGGTTATGGGCTGACGGATACAGGCCGGGAGTTGCAGGACACCTTCCTGCCGTTGCACCGTTTTGCGGAGCGGTGGAGCAAGTCGCTGGCGGCTGGCTGATCAGGCCACGTCGACCGTCAGGCTCGCACCATCGGCCTTCACGATCTTCACCTTTGTCCCCGCAGCCGTATCAGGCCCGCTGACGCGCCAGACCGTGTCGTCGATGCGCACGATGCCCTCGCCGTCGATGATCGGCCGATCCAGCGTGCAGACGCGGCCCACCAGCGCATCGGAGCGCTTGTTGAGGAACGGGTTGGGATTGGCGCCGGGCTTCTGACGCGCGATCCGTCGCCACAGCGGCACGGCGGCGACGGCGAACACTCCGAACAGCAGCATCTGTACTTGCCAAGACGGCGTGACGACGAAGGACAGCACGCCAACGAGAAATGCGGACAACCCGAGCCAGAACATGAAGACGCCGGGCGCCAGCAGCTCCAGCGCCATCAGCAGCACGCCGAAGATCAGCCAGTTCCAGCTACCCAAGGTGACGAACATCTCGGCCATTGCGGAATCCCTAGCTGCGCGGCGGCGTTGTACCCGCCGGGGGCACCGATCCGCCGCGGCGTGCCGCAGCGGCCTGCGCCGAGGTCGAGTTCTCGCCGAAGGTCGCCTTGGCAATCTCGCCGATACCGGCCAGCGAGCCTAGCATGCTCATGGCTTCCACCGGCAGCATGATGACCTTCTGGTTCGGCGATTCCGCGAGCTGACCGAACGCCTTGATGTATTTGTCGGCGATAAAGTAGTTCAGCGCCGCGACGTCGCCCTTGGCAATGGCCTCCGAGACCATCTGCGTCGCACGCGCTTCGGCCTCTGCAGAACGCTCGCGGGCCTCTGCGTCACGGAACGCAGCCTCACGGCGACCTTCGGCCTGCAGGATCTGGCCTTGCTTGGCGCCTTCAGCACGCAAAATCTCCGACTGGCGCTGGCCCTCGGCCTGCAGAATGTCGGCGCGCTTGACGCGCTCGGCCTTCATCTGCCGGCCCATGGCTTCGACGAGGTCGGCCGGCGGCACGATATCCTTGATCTCGATGCGGTTGACCTTGAGGCCCCATGGGGAGACGGCGGCATCGACGACGCGCAGCAAACGCTCATTAATCTCATCGCGATGCGACAGCACCTGGTCGAGATCCATTGAGCCCATCACCGAACGGATATTGGTCATGGTCAGCACGATGATCGCCTGATTGAGATCGGAGACCTCGTAGCTTGCCTTCGCCGCATCAAACACTTGATAGAACGCGACGCCGTCCACGGTCACGGTGGCGTTGTCCTTGGTGATCACTTCCTGCTCGGGAATGCTGATCACCTGCTCCATCATGTTCATCTTGCGACCGACGCGATCGAAATACGGAATGATGAGGTTGAGCCCCGGTGACAGCGTGCGCGTGAACTTGCCGAAGCGCTCGATGGTCCAGTCGTAGCCCTGCGGCACGGTCTTCACGCCGGCAAACAGCGTGAAAATGATCAGCAGCACAACGGTGATGGCGAAAATGTCGTAACCGGACATCAAAGTCTCCCTGCGGCAAAATGGACGCGCAACACATGGCGCCTCGTTGTTTTGTCGGCATGGAGGATTTTAAGGTTCGAAATCGGGGAAAGCGAGAGCGCGCCGGAATGATGCCCGGAAGCTCTCTAAATCAGGCCGTCAAATCCAGCCCTGCAGCTCGCGCAGTACCAGCTGGCGGATCGTGTCCATGCCCTCGTCGCTGTCATTGAGGCAGGGGATCGCAGAGAACTGCTCGCCGCCATTGTGCATGAAGATCTCGCAGTTCTCCTGCGCGATTTCCTCCAGCGTCTCCAGGCAATCGGCCGAGAAGCCTGGCATTACGACGGCAATGCGACGCACGCCGTCCTTGGCCAGCTGCTCGATGGTCTTGTCGGTATAGGGCTGCAACCATGCATCGAAGCCGAAACGCGACTGGAACGTCAGCAGCAGCTTCGGTGCGTCCGGTCCGAGCCGCTTGCGCAGCGCTTCGGTCGTGGCCACGCACTGCGCCTGATAGGGATCGCCCTTGTCGATATATTTCTGCGGCATGCCGTGGAACGAGGCCACGATCATTTCCGGCACGAATGACAGCGTCGCCAAGTGCTTCTCGATCGAGATCGCCAGCGCGCCGATATAATCCGGCTCGTCATAATAAGGCGGCGTGACACGTAGCGTCGGCTGCGCACGCATGGTGCCGAGCACGCGGAACACTTCGTCGCAGACGGTCGCAGAGGTCGCCGCCGAATATTGCGGATAGAGCGGCACCACCAGAATCCGGTCGCAGCCCTTTGCGGTGAGTTCAGCGATGCGCGAGCGAATGGACGGATTGCCGTAGCGCATCGCCCAGTCCACCACGAGATGGGTATGGCTATCGAGCGACGCCGCAAGTTTGTCGGACTGCGCGCGGGTGATCGTCTTCAACGGAGACTCGTTTTTCTCCGTGTTCCAGATCTTGAGATAGTCCTTGGCTTTGCGGCGCGGCCGCGTGGTCAGGATGATGCCGTTGAGGATCAGCTTCCATAGCAGGCCCTGGTTCTCGATCACGCGCGGATCGGACAGGAACTCGCGAAGATAGACCCGCACACCGCGGGTGTCCGCGGTATCGGGAGTTCCCAGATTGACCAGCAGGACGCCGACGCGCTCCGGCGTCTCCGCGACGGAGGTCGGTGGCTGCTCAAGGGAAACGACATTTGTCATGATGCCGGTTGCTTCGCGCTTTGGCCGGACCTTGTCAATACGACGGACTGTCCATGAGGGGCAGGACAGCGATCAGAAACAGGTGACGCGTTCAGCCGCGACATAGCCCAGCAGCAGGCCGACGCCGAACAGCAGCACCAGCGCTGCGGCACCGAATTCGATCCCGCGCATCACGAGCGCGCCGCTGCCGTCGCGGCCGCCGGCCAGACGACCGGCGAGGCCCTTGGCGGAAACGGCGATGACCGCAATGGTGGCCACGGTTATCGCGGTTCCCAGGCCCATGACGAAGGTGGCGGCGATGCCGGCCCAGAACATGCCCTGCGCCAGCGCAAACACCAGCACCAGGATCGCGCCGGAACACGGGCGAATGCCTACGGTGAACACCGCCGACAATCCGCGCGCCCAGCCGCCGGGACCGGCGAGTTGATCGGGCGTCGGGCCGTGGGAATGGCCGCAATGCTCGTCATGGACGTGACCATGATCATGGTGGGTATGATCGTGATGCGCGTGCGCTGAGGCCGTCGCCTCGGCATGCGTCGCATGGGCATGAGTATGCGCGTGCCCATCATCGTGCGCATGCGCGGACGCGCTGGCATGCGCTATTGCGAGCTGCGGCCCGGGAGCCGGCAGCGACGGCCGCAAGGCACGAACAAAGCCGCGCCCCTTGCTCCAGACCAGCCGGGCGCCAAAGGCCGCGATCAGGCCGTAGCTGGCGATCTCCACCCAGCGTTCGGTGCTGCACATGGTCTTGGCCGTGACATTCAGCAGCCATGCGCCGATACCGACGATCAGCACCGCGACGAGCGCCTGCATCAGCGCCGAGACGAAGGAAAGCGCGATGCCGCGCCTGGCGGTCTCTTCATTGGCAACCAGATAGGACGAGATCACTGCCTTGCCGTGGCCCGGGCCGGCAGCGTGAAAAATGCCATAGGCGAACGAGATCGCCAGCAGCGTCCACACGGCGCTGCCGTCGGACTTTGCAGCGCGGATGGTCGAGGACATCGCCCGATAGAATTCGGATTGCTTGGTGAGCAGCCAGCCGATGATGCCGCCGATCTGCGAGTCCGGCACGCCCTTCGGGGCGCCGAACGGATTCTGCGCCAACACGTCATGCAGCGCGCCATCGGCGACCACCGACATGGCTGCCAGCACACCGCAAGCCAGCAGCAGGCGGCGAATCGTCGTTTTCCGGAACATCATGGGCAATCGACCGTGATCTTGTTGGCGAACATGGCGCCGTAATTACTGTTCTCGCCATTCATGAAGGTGTCTTCATTCATGGTCTGCGCCTTGGCTGCACCATCGCTCGGGCGCTGGATCGCCATGGTGCAGGTAGCGGGTGCGCCCGCCAGCTTGATGGGGTCTTTCTTCTCCAGACCGAAATCAACGAAGAAGCTCGGATCGAAGATCTCCAGCTCCATCTTTTTAGCCTTGAACGGAGTCTTGAACGGCAGCGTAAAGTGCAGCACCAGCGCCGCGTCGCGTTTCTCCAGATAGTAATCGACGGGATCGTTGAAGCGCTGCTTCTTGCCCTCCACCTTGGCGAAGGTGAAGAAGGCAAATTCCTTCAGCGACTCCACATTGGTCTGGGCCAGCGGCGCCAGCTCCTCGCGCGTATAGACGCCCTTGGTCTTGCTCTCGATGCCCTGCAGCGCATAGGTCGAGAACATGTCATCGAACACCCAGGCGTGGCGCACGCCGGTGATGGTGCCGTCCGGCGCGTAGATCAGCTCGCTCGATGCGGTGACGAAGACGTGGGGATGAGCAGAGGCAGCGGTGATGCCGCCGGCCAGCGCAGCCAGGATCGCGATCAGACCCAAAAAGCGGTTCATCAGAAGTATCACCTCACGCCGCCTCAGGCTCTTCCAGCAATCCACGCCGCCGCAGCAGCGCATCCGGCGCCGGGGCACGGCCGCGGAACGCGATATAGGCGGCTTCCGGATCGACCGAGCCCCCCGACGAATAGATATCGTCATGCAGCCGCTTGGCCACCGCAGGATCGAAGATGTTGCCGGCTTCCTCGAAGGCGCCGAAGGCGTCGGCATCCATCACTTCCGACCACATGTAGCTGTAGTAGCCGGAGGCATAATGATCCCCAGAGAAGATATGGCCGAACTGGGTCGGGCGATGTCGCAATGCGATCTCCTCGGGCATGCCGATCTTCTCCAGCTCCTTCTTCTCGAAGGCAGCCACGTCAGCGCTCGCCGAAGCAGGCTGGGTATGGAATTCCAGATCGATCAGCGCCGAGGAAACGAATTCCACCGTGGCAAAGCCCTGGTTGAACTTGCGAGCGGCGATGAAGCGCTTGAGCAGATCGTCCGGCAGCGGCTCGCCGGTCTGGTAGTGCCTGGCGAATGTCTGCAGCACCTGCGGCTGCTCCTGCCAGTGTTCATAGAGCTGCGACGGCAGTTCGACAAAGTCGGTGAACACCGAGGTGCCCGACAGCGAGGGATAGGTGACGTTGGACAGCATGCCGTGCAGGCCATGGCCGAATTCATGGAACAGCGTCCGCGCATCGTCCGGCGACAGCAATGACGGCTGGCCGTCTGTGCCCTTGGCGAAATTGCAGATGTTCAGCACCAGCGGCGCCACATCGCCATCGAGCTTCTGCTGGTCGCGCAGCGAGGTCATCCAGGCGCCGGAACGCTTCGACGGCCGCGCGAAATAGTCGCCGTAGAAGATGGCCTTGAGCGCGCCCGAGGCATCCTTGACCTCCCAGACGCGCACATCCGGATGCCAGACCGGGATATCCTTGCGCTCCGCAAAAGTGATGCCGAACAGCCGCGTTGCGGTGTCGAACTGCGCGGCAATCATGTTGTCGAGGGTCAAATACGGCTTGATCGCCGCATCATCGAAATTGGCGCGGCGCTGGCGCAGTTTCTCGGCGTAGTAACGCCAGTCCCAGGCGGCGAGCTTGAAGTTGCCGCCCTCTTCCGCGATCAGCTCTTGCAAGGCGTCGCGGTCGGCGAGCGCGCGTGCGCGTGCCGGCTTCCAGACGCGCTCCAGGAGCCCGCGCACGGCCTCCGGCGTCTTCGCCATGGAGTCCTCGAGGCGATAGGCCGCGAAGGTCGGGAAGCCCAGGATCTTGGCTGTCTCCTCGCGCAGCTTCAGGATTTCAACGATGGTGTCGTTGTTGTCATTGGCATTGCCGTTGTTGCCGCGCTGGATGAAGGCCTTGTACGCCTTCTCGCGCAGGTCGCGCCGCGCCGCGCTTTTCAGGAACGGCTCCATCGAGGACCGCGACGTAGTGATGATCGCCTTACCGGTCATGCCGCGCTCGTCCGCCGACGCCCTGGCCGAGGCAACGAAGCTCTCGGCAAGCCCATCGAGATCACCTTCGCCCAGCTCCATGAACCACTCCTGCTCGTCACCGAGCAGGTGATGGCTGAAAGTGGTGCCTAGATGCGCCAGCCGCTCGTTGATCTCGGCCATCCGGGCCTTGGCGTCCTCATCGAGGCCGGCGCCGGAGCGATGGAAGCGGGTATAGGTCCGCTCCAGGAGGCGCATCTGCTCGGTGGTGAGGCCGAGTTCGGCACGCCTGTCGTGCAGCGCCACGATGCGGCCGAACAGCACGGCATTCATCATGATCGGATTCCAGTGCCGCGCCATCCGCGACGACACATCCTTGTCGATCTCCAGAATCGCCGGATTGGAATGCGCCGACACCAGATCGTAGAACACCGAGGCCACACGGCTGAGCAGCTTGCCGGAACGCTCCAGCGCCGTGATCGTATTGGCGAAGTCGGGCACGGCCGGATCGTTCACGATCGCCGCGATTTCCGCTGAATGGTCGAAAAACGCCTGTTCGAAGGCCGGCATGAAGTGTTCGGGCTTGATCTCGTCGAACGGCGGGGTCTCGAACGGCGTCTGCCATGCCTTCAACAAAGGATTCGCCTTCAGAAGCGGATTTTCGAGACCTTTCGACGCAACCGGCGAGACCGACGTTCCTGACATAAGAAATCCTGCTTTGAAGCCCAGAGAATGCGTCGATCTATACCACGCGATAGGGCTTTTTTGGGCCCTTTAGTGCTTGCCGCAGCAGGCTTTTTCGGAGAGATTGCGGCCCGAAACAGGACCTTGAGATTATGACCACCTCCACCGCCCCCCGCCGCATCTACTGGCCCAGCGTCATCACCGTCATCTCGGCGGCGATCCTGATCGGCGCGGAAGTGTTCGGCGCCGCCTTTGCGGGCGGCTGGGCGCTGTCGATCCTGTTCGGCCTCTCCACCACTGGCGAGCACATCCTGCAGGTCTGCCTGTTCCTGGGCGGCGTCGCCATCATGGTGGCCTTCCTGCGCACTGCGCAACGCGTCGAGCCGTTCACCCGCCGCGGCTGAGCGCTGCGCGCGCAACTGCTCCACTTTCCGGCTGTCTTCACCTCAACTGTCATCGCCCTGCCAGACGCGCCGTTGCGAGTTTGAGCCAGGCGCCCCGATACACGCACGGTTCGCGATTCGTCGCTGAAGACAGCGCTTTTCGGATTCTCCGCTTTCGCGGAGGACGACAAGGAGAGCGGAGATGACAGCAGGACGAGAGGACGACTACAGAGCCATGACGCTGGTGTAGTTCAGCGCTCCGCGCCAGCTTCAGACAGCTCCAATTCCTTAACCGAACTTAACATCCGTTCATGTTGAGCGCGCTGGGTGGGTCTCGTGTGCAACGCCGCGAGAAGGTGTTGAATAAAATGCCCTGCAGCCTAAAAAAATTGTTGCGTAGCAGGGTCAAAGAACCTATTTCCGGTCTTGCCCAATTTCGCACGTGCCTGTGGTCGTGTGTCAGTCGGTAGGTATCCGGACAAGAGGCCGGACAGCCGCCAAGGGGAAGAAGAACCGAGGGTCGCTTAAGTCGTGAGACTGAAGAGGCCAGCATCTCTCTCAAGGGATGCCGTTGAAGGTGACTTCTCTCCTTGCAACCGTGACTGGCAGCCGGAGGCGAACCGGCGCACCCCGCTCTCAACGGGGGACGCGACTTAAAGCAACGACGGATCGGGCTTTTTTGGTCTCTGCTGGCTTTCCAACAGCCAGCGCGAATACCGAAGAGGCTTGTCCTTCATTGCCAGGTGTGCGGTAGGGTCACCCCCAACCAATCCACGGCAGCACTTACGGTCGGTACTTTTGGCTTTGTCACGCCTCCATCGCGTGCCCGGGTCCGAAAGCGCTGAACCGTCATCATTTTTTGAACGTGTTCCCGAGTCGGGCCGTTTGGGAGAGTGCTATGACCGAACGTATTCAGGAATTCCTCCGCGCCCGCCGCAACGAGGGCACCGATGTCGAGCCGTGTCTCGTCGTCGATCTCGAAGTCGTGCGCGACAACTTCCAGAGCTTTGCGAAGGCTTTGCCCGACAGCCGCGTGTTCTACGCGGTGAAGGCAAACCCGGCGCCGGAAGTGCTGTCGCTGCTGGCCTCGATGGGCTCGTGCTTCGACTGCGCGTCGGTGCAGGAAATCCAGATGGCGCTCGCCGCTGGCGCCACCCCGGACCGCATCTCGTTCGGCAACACCATCAAGAAGGAGCGCGACATCGCGCGCGCCCACGCGCTGGGCATCGGCCTGTTCTCGGTCGATTGCGCCGCCGAGGTCGAGAAGATCGCGCGCGCCGCTCCCGGCGCCCGGGTGTTCTGCCGCATCCTCTACGATTGCGCCGGCGCCGAGTGGCCGCTGTCGCGCAAGTTCGGCTGCGATCCGGAAATGGCTGTCGACGTGCTGGACCTCGCCAAGCGTCTTGGCCTGGAGCCCTATGGCATCTCGTTCCATGTCGGCTCGCAGCAGCGCAAGGTGAAGGCATGGGACCGTGCGCTGGCGATGGCCTCGTCGGTGTTCCGTGATTGCGCCGAGCGCGGGATCAACCTGTCCATGGTCAATATGGGCGGTGGCTTCCCCACCAAGTACCTCAAGGAAGTGCCGGCGGTCGTGCAGTACGGCCGTTCGATCTTCCGCGCACTGCGTAAGCATTTCGGTAACGCGATTCCGGAGACCATCATCGAGCCAGGTCGCGGCATGGTCGGCAATGCCGGCATCATCGAAGCCGAAGTTGTTCTGATCTCGAAGAAGAGCGACGAGGACGAGGTACGCTGGGTGTATCTGGACATCGGCAAGTTCGGCGGTCTCGCCGAGACCATGGACGAGTCGATCCGCTACGCCATCAAGACGCCGCATGACGGTGCCGAGATGACGCCCTGCGTGCTCGCCGGCCCGACCTGCGATTCGGCCGACGTGATGTATGAGAAGCTGCCTTATCCGCTGCCTGTGACTCTCGAGATCGGCGACAAGCTGCTGATCGAGGGCACCGGCGCCTATACGTCGACCTATTCGGCGGTGGCATTCAACGGCTTCCCGCCGCTGCGCACCTTCCATATCTGAGCGTTGCATATCTGAGCTCGCTCACTATATCCGGACCCTGCCCCGGATATGACTAATCGGAGAGCCGGCTCGCCGGCTCTCATCCCGTCACCTTCCAATTCTGGATGACAACACTCCGTGTGAAAAACGGAGTGGGGACCGACATGCCATGACCGATCTGCACGAGACCGCCACTAACAATACTGTTGCCCTGCCCATCGCAGCCCCTTCGTACGAGATCCGTGCGGAACGCGGCTCCGACGTCGCCGCCCGTGAATCTCTGCTGGATGTGTGCTTCGGCGCTTCGCGCCATGCCCGCACCTGCCAGCGACTGCGTGACGGACGACTGCCCGCTGAAGGACTTGCCTTCTCGGTGGTGCATCAGGGCCGGCTGGTCGGCACGATCAGGCTTTGGCATGTCGATGCCGGGGGCCGAGCCGCTTTGATGCTCGGCCCCCTGGCGGTCGATCCGGGAGTCCGCGACCTTGGCCTTGGCGCCGCGTTGATGAATCACGCGATCGCCGAGGCCTCGGCGCGCGGCCACGGCGCTATCATCCTGCTCGGTGATGCGCCCTATTATGCCCGCTTCGGCTTCATGCCCGACAACATGGCCGCGCTGGCGCTGCCCGGCCCATTTGAAAAGGACCGTCTGCTCGGCCTTGAGCTGCACCCGGGTGCGCTCGATGGCGCTAACGGTGTGATCATGGCGACCGGCAAGACCCTATCCGCGAAACCGGCCGGGGGAGCCGCAGTCAACGCGGCACACGCAGCCTGATCTGATCATCCACAAGGCCGTCCGCGCGGCTTTGTCTGACCGGGAGACATTCACGATGACCCGTCGCCTGATTTCCACCGGATCGCCATTCGAGAAGACCGCCGGCTATAGCCGCGCGGTGGTCGATGGCGACTTCGTGTTCGTCGCCGGCACAACCGGCTACGACTACACCACGATGACGCTGCCCGCCGATATCACCGCGCAGGCACAGAACTGCTTCAAGACCATCGGCGCGACGCTGACCGAAGCCGGCTTCGCCATGGCCGATATCGTGCGCGCAACCTACTACATCACCGACGCCCGGGACGCCGACGCCGTGTTCGCCGTCTGTGGCGAACATCTCGGCGAGATCAGACCCGCCGCCACGCTCCTCGTGGTCGCCGGGCTCTACAAACCCGAAATGAAGATCGAAATCGAAGTCACCGCGAAGCGCCGCAACTGATCGTCAGGCACGCCTCACGCATCCCCGCCGGGCGTTCCAGCATACCGTGCTGCACTATCGCCGGTTGACTTTCACCGCAGGATACATAGGTTTCGCTCATCATGACGAACCTGCCCCGCAACCGCTTACTGCTCCGCGCCGGTCACCTTCAAGCAGGAATGTGACCCGGGCGCACGCGTGCGTGCCGTCCGGGCTTGTTCGATTTCAGCATCCTCATCATTTTTGCATGCTCGGGCGCTTTGCGCGCCGGGCGTCATTTGGCTGTGAAACCCATGATTCATTCCCTTCGCACTGAGCTGCCGCCCATCACACTCCGCCGCAGCGACCGTGAGCGTCTCGGCGTGCTGGCCGAGGCCGCTGCAGAGAAGTACCCTGTGACCGCCGACTTTCTGGCCGGCGAGATTGAGCGCGCGACGATTGTGCCGGACGCAGACCCGTTGCCGGGGATCGTCGGCATGGAGTCCGACGTGACGTTCCGCGACGATATCAGCGGGCAGGAAAAGCATGTCACACTGGTCTATCCGACTGCGGCTGACGTCGACGCCGGCCGAATTTCGGTATTGACCCCGATCGGAGCCGCGCTTATCGGCCTTTCTGCAGGGCAGTCCATCACATTCGAGACGCCCTCGGGGGAACCGCGTTCGCTGACCGTGCTCGAGGTCAGCGCACGGATTTGAGCGTAAGATAATACTGACATCGAGATTTCGGCCCCAAGATTCATTCGCGGGATTCATTCCGATGTCACATCGTCACTGTCCATTCTCAACCGCGCGCGAAGCAGCGCGTCCATCTCGATCCCTGTCCGGAGTGTCTCACTAATGCCGTCATCCCCCCCCTCGCAAATCTATGCGAAAATCACCGGCCCCATCGTGATGGTCGGCTTCGGCTCGATCGGCAAAGGCACGCTGCCGCTGATCGAACGGCATCTCGACTACGACAAGTCGCGCATCACCGTGCTCGATCCCAAGGATGAGGGCCGCAAGGCGCATTGCGAGAAGCACAATGTCCGCTTCATCCAGCAGGGACTGACCAAGGAGAACTATCGCGAGCTGCTGATGCCGCTGCTTACAGAGGGCGGTGGCCAGGGTTTCTGCGTCAACCTGTCGGTCGATACGGGCTCGAAGGACATCATGGAGCTGTGCAACGAACTCGGCGCGCTCTACATCGACACGGTCAACGAGCCCTGGCTCGGCTTCTATTTCGACTCGTCGAAGGGCGCGGCCGCGCGCTCCAACTACGCACTGCGCGAGGCAACGCTGGCTGCCAAGAAGGCGCGTAAACCCGGCTCGACCACGGCCGTTTCCTGCTGCGGTGCCAATCCCGGCATGGTCTCCTTCTTCGTCAAGCAGGCGCTGCTGAATGTCGCCGCTGACATGCAGCTCAACGCTCCCGAGCCCAAGACGAGGGCGGAATGGGCGGACCTGATGCGGCAGACCGGCGTCAAGGGCATCCACATCGCCGAGCGCGACACGCAGCGTTCCAAGAAACCGAAAGAGCCGGACGTGTTCGTCAACACCTGGTCGGTCGAGGGCTTCCTGTCGGAAGGCGTGCAGCCGTCCGAGCTCGGCTGGGGCACCCATGAAAAATGGATGCCGGCGAACGCCCACACCCACGAGACCGGCTGCGGTGCGGCGATCTACCTGATGCAGCCCGGCGCCAACACGCGCGTGCACACCTGGTGCCCGACGCGCGGCGCGCAATACGGCTTTCTCGTCACCCATAACGAGTCGATCTCGATCTCCGACTATTTCACCGTGCGCGACGCATCGGGCACGGCGGTGTACCGGCCAACCTGCCACTATGCCTATCATCCCGCGGATGACGCCGTGCTCTCGCTGCACGAAATGTTCGGCCGCGCGGCCAAGATGCAGGTAAAGCACCACATCCTTGAAGAGGACGAAATCGTCGACGGCATCGACGAACTCGGCGTCCTCCTTTATGGCCACGGCAAGAATGCCTACTGGTTCGGCTCGCAGCTCTCCATCGAAGAGACACGTGAACTCGCGCCCTATCAGAACGCCACCGCCCTGCAGGTAACCTCCGCCGTGCTCGGCGGCATGGTCTGGGCGCTGGAAAACCCGACCGAAGGCATCGTCGAGGCCGACGAGATGGATTTCCATCGCCTGCTGGAAATCCAGGGGCCCTATCTCGGCCCGGTGAAGGGCTATTACACCGACTGGACCCCGCTGGAAGGCCGCCCGGGCCTGTTCCCGGAAGACCTCGACACGTCGGATCCGTGGCAGTTCAAGAACGTGCTGGTGCGGTAATTAGCACTCAGCCCTCATCCTGAGGAGAAAATGGCGGCTGCATCTTCGCAGCCGCCATTTTCGTCTCGAAGGATAGCAGCAGGCGGCGGCGTTTTGGGCCTCATGGTTCGAGACAGCGCTGAAGAAGCGCCTCCTAACCATGAGGGCCTGGCTGTCGCGCATTCGCCGTATTTTCCTCAGCCTGCGCCCTCATCCTGAGGAGCCGCACCCTTGTGCGGCGTCTCGAAGGATGGCCGCAAACTGCGACACCGTGGCCTCATGGTTCGAGACGGCGCTGAAGAAGCGCCTCCTCACCACGAGGGTTGGGCCGCAGGGCAGCTTGACAGTGCGAACGACTACGCCATTCTCGAGGTTGAAACTTTCAGTTTCTCCGAGAATGGAGCCGATCCGTGTTGGACGGTGCGTTCCTCTACATCGTGAAGTGTGCCGACGGGAGTTATTATATCGGCATCACACGCACCTCGCTCGACATCAGAATAGCCCAGCACAACGCCGGGACCTTCCCGGGTTACACGTTCTTACGCAGACCGGTTGAGCTTGTGTACTCGCAATGGTTCCAGCGGATCACGGACGCTATCGAGAGCGAGCGCAAGCTCAAGTGCTGGAGTCGCGCGAAGAAAGAAGCGCTCATTCGCGGTGACTTCGCGTTGCTGCAGAGTTTGGCGAGACGAAAATCTTCCAGTTTCTCGAAGCCCCACACTCCACCCTCATCCTGAGGAGCCCGCGCCCTTGCGCGGCGTCTCGAAGGATGGCCGCAAACTGCAACACCGTGGCCTCATGGTTCGAGACGGCGCCAGAAAAGGCGCCTCCTCACCATGAGGGTCTGGCGACAGTGCGTGTGGAAGCAGTTGCTGTCACTTCGCCAAATAATCAAACGCCACTTCGCCCAGCCCCAGCGTCAGGTCGCACTTGAAGTGCAGTGCCGAGACCACCTCGCGGACCGGCAGCCGCGCCACGTCCGCGAGTGCATGCGGAAACAGGCCGAGCGCGGCGGGGCCGGTCCAGGCTTCCTTCAGATTGATCTCTTCCAGATGATAGCGCACCAGTTCGCAGATCCGCGGCGTGCCGTCCACGTGCGGGATGATCTTCAGAATAAAATTCGGCACCTTGAGCGCATGCATCACCGTGTCATGATCCACCGGGCGGTGCTTGTAGCCCATGGTGCCTGACGCGCAGAGCACCGAACCGTAATGCAGCGTGCCGACCAGTACATCGCTCTCCACGACGATCTTCGGCGTCGCGCGCTTCTTCGGAAAACCCCAGAGCTCGCGGCCGCCGGCAATCGGCGCATCGTCGTCGAGATACATGGAGTGGATGTAAACTCCCTCGACGCCATTGAGGCGAACCGGGATCGCCTGCCCGGTTTCGGTATAGTCGCCGAAGCCGGTTGAATCCGGCATACGGATGAATTCGTATTTGACGATATTATCGACGATTTCCAGAGGCTCCGGCACCACGGCCTGCAGCGCTTCCATGTCGGTGCGATAGCTGATGATGAAATATTCGCGGTCGTAGAAGCGATATGGGCCGGGCGGAAACGACGGATTGGTCAGCGGCATCGAATAGGCGTTGCGTCGGACGTCTTCGATCTTCATCTGCAGTCCCCTGTGGTCTCGTTGCCAGGGAGTATGGGCGCGGCATGTGAAATGAGCGAGACCAGATTGCGGGCAACATCAACAAACAGCGTCCTCATCCTGAGGAGCGCGCTCGTCGCGCGCATCTCGAAAGATGGCGGCGCATCGGGCGAATCCAGCCTCAGGTTCGAGACTGCGCAAACCAGCGGCGCAATGGCGCCGCAAGGCCTCCTCACCATGAGGGACTTCTGCAACAGCCCGGAAAGCCCAGCTATTTCGTCGGGATCGGCGGGGCGACCTTCTCGGCCGGAGCCGGCGGCAAGGCGGGCTTCGCACCTGAATCCTGCGCTTCCGCGTCGGGACGCGCCGGCTGCGGCGGGGTAGCCTGCGGGCGCTGGCCCGTGGTCGAGGGCTCCAGCGGTGCAGATGGCTTGCTTTCGGCGCCGGGCGTGGATTGCAACGGCGGTGTCGCCTGCACCATCATCTGGTGATGCGTGGGGGCAAGCTGCACCACCGCGGCGGCGGACAGCGCCAGACCGCCCACAACCATCATACCCGCGATCAACATATCTTTTCGAAATACACGCGGCTTCCTGGCCGGGGTCATCGGATCCACCCTGAAATTGCTCGGGGGACCAACGGGAGCCCTGCCACAAAGGTTCCCTCGCCAGAATGCGCTAGTCTTTGGTGCTGACGTCCCACGTGGCGTTGCGGACGCCCGGATACGTTTCGAGCCGGGCCATGACGGCATCCAGCTCCTTGGGATCGACCGCGGTCGAGACCAGCGTTGCCACGATCTCCTGCTGGGTCTCGCTCAATTCGACGACGTCGACATCGCCGACCGGATATTTCGCCGCTTCCAGCGCGTCCTGCAGCCGCTCTCGCATATCGGAGACAACCTCGGGCGAAACCGTTAGCCTCACATAGTAGGTCACTTCCGACGACCTCGCGTCGAGCGGAGCCCGGTTGATCGCATTGACCAGCGGCCGCAGCAGCGTATTGCCGGCGAGCACGAAGATCGTGAGTGCGGCCGCCTGCGCGATCATATCCGCACCGGCGCAGGACCCCACCGCAGCGGAACTCCACAGTGTGGCCGCCGTGTTGAGCCCGCGGACATTGGTGCCTTCCTTCATGATGACACCGGCGCCGAGGAAGCCGATGCCCGACACCACATAGGCAATCACACGCACCGCGCCGTCCGCACCGGCGAGCTGCATCGCCAGATCGACGAAGGCGGCCGCGCCCACCGCCACCAGCACATTGGTGCGCAGGCCGGCCGTGCGCTGGCGATATTGCCGCTCGGCACCGATCAGCGTGCCCAGCACAAAGGCCGTGGCCAGGCTGAGCAGCGTGTCGAGAAAGTCGTAGGTCTGGAATGTCGCCAAAAATCGCATGATACCTGCATGCGTACAGGAAGTGACGGGCGGATGACAATGTGGATTGGAACGACCAACCAAGCCACCCCCTCATGGTGAGGAGGCGCTTCTTCAGCGCCGTCTCGAACCATGAGGCCGAGGTGTCTCAGCCTGAGCCTGCGGCCGTCCTTCGAGACGGCGCAAGGGCGCCTCCTCAGGATGAGGTCTGAGGATCAGAGCTCCAGCAGCCCGGCATCGCCGTCCTGGTCCGCAAAGGCCAGCAGCGTACCCTTGGCGTTCCAGCCCAGGGCGGTCACCGGCTGCCCCTTGTTGGCACGCACCAGGATTTCCGCGCCGTCGGTTATCCGCACCATCAAAATGGTGCCGTCGCTGTAACCGGCGGCCAAAATATCCTGCTTGGGATGGCAGGCGACCATGGTGACCTTGGCCTTGAGCGGCGCCAGCATGGCCGGCTCCTTGCCCATCGGGCCATCCTTGCTGGCAAACGGCCAGATGATGACCGTATCGGCACCCGAGGTCGCCAGACCCTTGCCGGCGGCGCTCCAGGAAATCGAGCGCACGCGCGCCGGATAGCCGGTCATGCGCATGTGCTTGCCGTCGACGAGACGCCAGCCATGCAATGCCGGCTCATGCATCGCGGTGACCAGAAACTTGTTGTCAGGACTGAACGTCACACCGAGATGCGAACCGGCCCATTCCAGCACTTCGGCATTGCCGGCCATGTTGGGAAACCACAGGGTCACGCCGTTGTAGTGGGCGATTGCAAGCCGCAGGCCCTTGGGCGCGAATGCGAGGCCGCCGACGGTCGATGGCACCTCGAAGGATTTCACCTCGCCCTTCGGCGCCTGCACGAAAGCCGTCTTGCCCGCCGACCACGCCACCGCGCCGTCGGGATGCAGCGCAACGCTGTCGATCCAGCGCCGCTTGGCGTCGGTCGCGAAGGTCGAGACTGCGCCGTCGCGATCGAGCACGACGACCTTGCCGTCGTCACAGCCCATCACGATGCGCTTGCCATCCGAGGTCGAGCACAGGATGCCGCCGAAGGCGACCTCGACCGGCGACATGGCGCCTGCCGGATCGACCAGCGTGACTTTTTCCTCGACACCGACGAAGGCCGCCTTGTCGCCGAGGAAATGCACTGATGTGACCGACGCACCGATGGCCACCGGCAACACGCGGTCGGTGACCGAGACGATGGATTCCTGCTCCTGCAGTGGATTGAAGTCGGACATCAGGACGGGATGCAGCGTTCGAAGCCGTCGCGAATCAGCTGCTCGGGCAGATCGCGACCGATGAAGACGAGACGGCTTTCGCGCTTCTCGCCATCCTTCCACGGCCGCTGATGATCGCCTTCCAGCATCATATGCACGCCCTGGAACACGTAGCGGTCGTCATCGCCGGAGAAAGACAGGATGCCCTTGGAACGCAGGATCTTGCCGCCCTCCTTGGCCATCAGGTCCTGCAGCCACGGCATGAAGGTCGAGGCATCGAGCGCCTTGTCGGTGCGCAGCGACATCGAGTGCATGTCCTCGTCATGATAGTGCTTCAGCCCGCCATGATCGTGATCATGGTGATGATGGCCGTGATCGTGATCATGGCCGTGATGATCGTGACCGTCGCCGGCCTCGAGGAAGTCCGGTTCGATCTCGAGAATGCGATCGAGATCGAAGGCGCCGCGCTCCAGCACGTCGGACAGCTTGACCTGCGCACGCTCGGTCTTGTGCAGCTTGGCATAGGGGTTGATCGCGCGGATGCGCGCCTCGACTTCGGCCAGTTCAGGCTTCGACACAAGGTCGATCTTGTTCAGTACGATGACGTCGGCGAAGGCGATCTGGTTCTTGGCTTCCGGCGCATCCTTGAGACGGTCGCTCAACCACTTGGCATCGGCCACGGTCACCACCGCGTCGAGCCGCGCATGGGCCTGCACGTCCTCGTCGACGAAGAAGGTCTGCGCCACCGGGGCCGGATCAGCGAGACCCGTGGTCTCGACGATGATGGCGTCGAACTTGCCCTTGCGCTTCATCAGGCCGTCGAGGATGCGCACGAGGTCGCCGCGCACTGTGCAGCAGACGCAGCCGTTGTTCATCTCGAACACTTCTTCGTCCGCGCCGATGATGAGATCGTTGTCGATGCCGATCTCGCCGAATTCGTTGACGATCACGGCGTATTTCTTGCCGTGATTTTCCGACAGGATGCGGTTGAGCAGCGTGGTCTTGCCGGCGCCGAGATAGCCGGTCAGCACGGTCACAGGAATTTTGTTGGCAGTCGCTTCAGACATGATCACTCCGGCGGGGTCTTGTGCAGCGCCGGCAGCAGGGGTGCCCCTGCGCTAACTGGTCAGCGCGCTCGTCAGCGCCTTTATATTGTGCCTGACCATATCAATGTAAGTGGGTGCATCGCCGTTTTCGGCCGTCAGACTGTCCGAAAACAGCGTTCCGCCGATTTTTGCCCCGGTCTCGGCAGCGATCCGGCGCATCAGCCGCGGATCGGCAATATTTTCCAGAAAAACAGCCGGAATTTTCGAGAGCTTGAGCTGGGTGATGATGACGGCGATATCCTTCGCGCTGGGCTCGGAATCCGTCGAAACGCCCTGCGGCGCAATAAATTCGATGCCATAGGCCGCCGCGAAATAGCCGAAGGCGTCATGGGTCGAGATCACCTTGCGGTGGGCCGCGGGAATGGTGGCGACAGCGGCCTTTACATCATTGTCGAGGGCCGTCAGCTTCACGAGATAGGTCTCGGCATTCGCCTTGTAGATGTCGGCCCCGGCCGGATCGGCCTTGGCCAGTGCATCGCGAATGTTTGCGACATAGACTTTGGCATTGGCCACCGACTGCCAGGCATGGGGGTCTTCGTGCGAGCCGAGCTTGCGCGGTGCGATGCCCTGGGTTGCGGTGACCACCGTCGCCTTGCCGCCGGAGGACTTCACCAGCCGCGGCAGCCAGCCTTCAAAGCCGAAGCCATTGACCACCACGAGCTTGGCGTCGGCGATCTTTTTCGCGTCACGCGGCGTCGGCGTGTAGACATGCGCATCGCCATTCGGACCGACCAGGGTCGTGACAGCGACTCGCTCGCCGCCGATATTGCGCACGAAGTCACCCAGGATGGAGAAACTGGCGACCACATCGATCCTGTCCTGTGCACGCGCCGGAAGGATCGCAGTGATCAGCGACGTCACGGCGCAAAGGAGCAAAACGCAAGATTTCCGCATGACTGACACAGCTACGCCTCAAGATGCCGGCCGGGGAACAACTGCCTCACCAAGCCACTGACATTGCCGAACAAAACCGAAAAGACATAGAGCACCGCGGCGACCAGAATGATCGCGGGGCCGGACGGCACCTTGGTCTGGAATGACAGCACCAGACCGAAGTAACCGGAGATCATCGCGCTCGCGACGGAGATCATCATCATCCCCGTGATATCGCGCGACCAGAACCGCGCGATGCCCGCCGGAAGGATCATCAGCCCCACCGCGAGCAGCGTGCCGAGGGCGTGAAAGCCGTTGACGAGATTGACGACGACCAGCGCGAGAAACGCCAGATGCGCGGGTGCACCTGCGCGCGAGACCGTGCGCAAAAACACCGGATCGACGCATTCGATCACCAGCGGACGATAGATCACCGCCATCACCACCAGCGTGATGGTCGCATTGAAGGCGATCACCAGCAGGGTCTGATCGTCGAGCGCGAGGATGTTGCCGAACAGCACATGCAGCAGATCGATATTGGTGCCGCGCATCGAGACGATGGTGACGCCCACTGCCAGCGAGACGAGATAGAACGCCGCCAGCGACGCATCCTCCTTGATAACCGTCACGCGCGACACGAGACCAGCGAGCAGTGCGACGGAAAAGCCTGCAATCAGGCCACCAAACGTCATCGCAAACAGATTGAGCCCGGAGAACAGGAAGCCGATTGCAGCGCCCGGCAAAATCGCATGCGCCATGGCATCACCGACAAGGCTCATCCGCCGCAGCATCAGGAACACGCCGATCGGCGCGCCGCCCAATGCAAGCGCGACCACACCGGCCAGTGCACGACGCATGAATTCAAATTCGAGGAAAGGCGCGATCAGCGCGTCGTAAAGCATGGCGATCAGGCCGCGCGCGACTGTGCGGCATCGACAACGCAGGTGCCCGCGCCGTCGTCGAAGGCCTCGCACATGCGCCGGGCTTCGAGCAGATTATCCGATGTCAGCACCTGTTGGGTTGGCCCCCAGGCCACGGAGCCGCGGGCGAGCAGCAGCGTTTCCGGAAAATGCGCGCGCACCATGTCCATATCGTGCAGCGCCGCCAGCACCGTGCGCTTTTCGGCATGCCAGTGGCGCACCAGGGTAATCAGGTCCGCCGATGTCTTGGTGTCGATCGCATTGAACGGTTCGTCGAGCACGATCACCCGCGCATCCTGCAGCAGCACGCGCGCGAACAGCATGCGCTGCATCTGGCCGCCGGACAGCGTGCCGATATTGCGGTTCTCGAATCCATTGAGGCCGACGGAGGCGAGCGCCTGTCCGATTTGTTCACGCGCCTTCTTGCCGAGGCCGCCGAATATGCCCGTCGTGCGCCACAGGCCTGTACCGACGAAATCGAATACCGAGATAGGGAATGTGCGATCGATATCGACGCTCTGCGGCAGGTAAGCGATCTCGCGCGGCTTCAGCCCGCCAAGCGTGATCGCGCCCGTCAGCGGCTTCAGAATGCCGACGATCCCACGAAACAGCGTGGACTTGCCGGCGCCATTCGGCCCGACCACCGCCAGCAGGCTGCCGGCCGCGATCTCGCCATTGAGATGATGCACCGCCGGATGCCGGTCATAGCCCAGCGTGACGTTGCGAAATGACAGCTGCGCGCTCATGACGGCCTCATTGCCAGCAGAACCACCGCCCAGAGCGCTGCGGAGACCGCCAGTGCGGCGCCGAGCCGTGCCGGCAATGTCATGCGCAGGATCGACCAGGGCGCTGGCTGGGCCGGATGCGGGCTTGCCGGGCCGTGGCTGTGGGTATGACCATGGCCTTGCGCGTGACCATGGGAGTGGTCGTGACCGTGGGAATGGGAATGCGCCATGAAATCGGGCCTGGCCAATGGAAATCCGGCGCCAAAGCGCCTGACTGTCATTTATGTTATATTATAACATACCGCAAGCCCGGCAGGGATCAGGCGAAGTGGCGGACCAGCGCCAAGCCGGCAAAAAGCCCGGCAATCGACAGCACCACCGACCCCAACACATAGGCCAGAGCCAGACCCAGTTCGCCGCGCTCGTAAAACAGTACCGTATCCAGCGAGAAGGCCGAAAAGGTCGTGTAGCCACCGAGAATGCCGGTCATCAGGAACAACCGCCATGGCTGCGAGGCCTCGCCCTTGTAAGCGAGATAGCCGGCGATCAGGCCCATCACCGTGGAGCCGGTGATGTTGATGATGAAGGTACCCCACGGGAACGCCGTCCCCATGCAACGGGCGCAGGTCACGTTGACGACATGCCGCAAGGTGGCGCCAAGGCCGCCGCCGACAAAAACCAAAACGTAATTCATTGAACGTCCGCTGCTTGGTGGCTCACGTCATTCCGTTCTGCCGCAGCGTGTCTGCGGCGGCAAGTCGCAGCGGGCCGACCAGGACACGAAACATCACGACAACAAAAAAGGGGCGGCAGCTTGCTGCCACCGCCCCTCCCCGCGCGTCATTCAACGCAAATCGAAACCGATCAGATCGCCTTGCCGAACTGCTCGTCGACATATTCCCAGTTCACGAGATGATCGACGAACGCCTTGAGATAGTCGGGACGACGGTTGCGGTAGTCGATGTAGTAGGAGTGCTCCCAGACGTCGACGCCGAGGATCGGGGTCGCGCCATGGACCAGCGGGCTTTCGCCGTTTGCGGTCTTGGAGATTTCGAGCTTGCCGTTCTTGACCGAGAGCCAGGCCCAGCCGGAGCCGAACTGGCCGACGCCTGCAGCGGCGAAATCGGTCTTGAACTTTTCGAGACCACCGAGATCCTCGGTGATCTTCTTCTCCAGACGGCCGGGGAGCTTGTCGCCGCCGCCGTTCGGCTTCATCCAGTTCCAGAAATGGAGATGGTTGTAGTGCTGACCGGCATTGTTGAAGAGCGCGGCATTCTTGCCGAACGAGCCCTTCACGATTTCTTCAAGCGATTTGCCTTCGAATTCGGTGCCCTTCAGCAGGTTATTGCCGTTGGTCACGTAAGCCTGATGGTGCTTATCGTGATGGAATTCCAGCGTTTCCTTCGACATATGCGGCGCGAGCGCGTCATAGGCGTAAGGCAGATTGGGAAGGGTGAAGGTCATGGGTCAAGATCCGCAATAATGGGAGAGTTGGCTTAACGGGAACCCTTATAGAAGGTTCCGTGCGGCTCCGACACTCCCATCTTCGCGATCTCGATCGCTTCGCTTTGCGATCCCGATCGCTGCGCGATCAGGCCGCACTCGGCATCGCGGTGGGAATCGCATCGCGCCACACCGGCGGCTTCACATTCATGAGCATCTGGAAACATCCCGCGATCATCCCGATCACGACGGCGAATTGCCAGGCGCGGTCATAATTGCCGAGATGCGCGAAGATCATGCCACCGCCCCAGGCGCCGAGGAAAGATCCTGCCTGATGGCTTAGGAAGGCGATGCCGGTGAGTGTGGCCATGAAGCGCAGGCCGAACAGCTGCGCGACGAGGCCGTTCACCAGCGGCACCACGCCAAGCCACAACGATCCCAGCACGGCGGCGAAGACCATGGTCGTGGTCGGGGTTGCCGGGAAATAGAAGTAGGTCGCCAGTGCCAGCGAACGTGCAATGTAAATTCCGCCAAGCAAAATCTGCTTCGGATAACGGCCGCCGAGCCAGCCGAAGGCATAGGAACCGAACACGTTGAACAAACCGACCAGCGCCAGCGCAGTGGCGCCAAGCGACGCGTCGAGGCCGCAGATAGCCAGATAATTCGGCAAATGCGTGGTGATGAAGACCAGCTGCAGACCGCAGACGAAAAACGACAGCGCCAGCACGATATAGCCGGAATGGCCGAGTGCGGATTGAACCACTTCGCTCAACGATTGCTCCGGCTCATCCGCGGATGCGCGCTCGATCTTGTCGGACTGACCGGCAAACAATGCGGCCGGCACCATCACCGCAGCCAGACCGAGGAAGCCGATCAGCGCGACCTGCCAGCCGGCGGTCGAGATCAGCGTCTGCGCCAGCGGCGAGGCGATGACGAGCCCGAGCGAACCGGCGGCGGAAACTGCACCCATGGTGACGCTGCGCTTGGCAGCGGACACCGAGCGCGAGGCCACTGTCATGGTCATACTCGATGCCGTGCAGGACAGCGCGAGTCCGACGCAAAGGCCGGCGCCAAGGGTGAACACCAGCGGCGTGGTGGCAAACATCATCAACACGAGACCGGCGGCATAGATCAAAACGCCGGTGATCATCACATGACGGGTGCCGAAGCGATCGGCAATGGCGCCGACGAAAGGTTGCGAGATGCCCCAGATGACGTTCTGCAGGGCGGTTGCGAGGGAGAAATCCGCCGTGGTGATGGCGGTATCGCGCAGGATCGAGGGCTGAAACAGCCCGAAGCTCTGGCGCATGCCCATGGCCAGGCTGAGCAGCGTCGCCGCGCCGGCCAAAATCGCCCAGCGCTGGTATTTGGTGAGCTCCGCCTCGGTCATTCCAATGTTTCCCCAGTCCTTAGAATATTATTCCCACATAAGCACCGGATTCGACAGGTTTACTACCCTCGGACCGACCTATAAGGGCTGCACAAAGCGCAGAGGTGACAACCGAAATGAGCATCGAAATCGAGATCGTAACCGGCGATGCCTCATGGCCGAGCGTGAAGCCGCTGTTCGACCTGGTCTGGCCGCCCGAGGCCGTCGAAAAGCTGTCCTGGCGGAATGCCGTCTTCGCCTATCCCGAATTGCGGGTCATCGTGGAGGACGACGGAAAGCCGGTCTGTCATGTCGGCCTGCACCGACGCGAAGGCATGTGGAAGGGCCGCAAGACCCGGATTGGCGGCATCGGCGGCCTCATCACCCACCCCGACTATCGCCAGCGTGGCCTCGCAAGTGTGGCCCTGACCGCAGCACTGCATACGCTAAAGGACGAACGCGCCACAGATTTTGCGCTGCTGTTCTGCGAACCGCACAATGTGGATTTTTACACACGCCGCAACTGGAAGCCGTTCATCGGCGAGGTCTATGCTGAACAGCACGGCGAACGCGTGCGTTTCGATATCATGACACCACTGGTTTCCTATCTGAAGCGTGCGCCGCATGAAGGCGAGATGGACCTCTGTGGATTGCCATGGTGACCGCGCCGGTCGGCCTGAGCGAACTGCGTCAAATTGAATCGATCATGATCATTTGAGACGCTGAGTAGTCTCAAACGCAGCGCCGCGGCATTGCACAAATCCCATTTCTTGTTATGCAGGCCGCTTCATCCGAGGAGACACGCATGCCTGCCAGATTCACCGTCATGATCGCATTGCTGGGTGCAGTTTTTGCAGGTTCTGCTGCCCAAGCCCAATCGGGTGGCGAAGCGACGGGCGTCTGGCAGACCCAGGCCGGCGATGCGCAAGTACGCGTCAGCAAATGCGGCACCATCCTGTGCGGCATCATCGTCTCGCTGCGCGACAAGATCGATCCGCAGACCGGCAAGCCGCCGATCGACGACAAGAATCCCGATCCCGCGCTGGCCAAGCGCTCGATGATCGGTATTCACCTGTTCTACGACATGCGCCCCACCGGAGCGAACACGTGGTCGGGCCGGATCTACAATGCCGATGACGGGAAGATCTATACCAGCAATGTCGCACTGACCGGCCCGAACACGCTGAAGGTCGAAGGCTGCGTCGGCGCATTCTGCGGTAGCGAGAACTGGACCCGCGTCGGCCGCTGATCAGGCTGTCTTCTATACCGACATGGCCTTCAACGCACTGGCCGCCGAGGCATAACCACCGCGCGCTCCATCGATGAAATGTACGTGATCGCTGCGAATCGCTGACGGTGTGAAACACGTCATCATCGCAGCATCCTGCCGGTGCAAACCATAGCGCGCGGTTCCTTCCGAGGCGGCCGCTACAAGACGCTGCTCCAGCGCGCGTTCGAGATCGGGCGCGCAGTCCAGGATCATGCGCAGGCTATCGTCGTATTTGCGGAAATCCGAGTTCTCGACCAACTGCTGCACATAGGTCTTGGGCACGAAGCCGCCGACGCTGATACCAAAACGCATCAACACAAAGGCAAACAGCGTTCGCGCCGTCACCCAGATACGATAGCGTGCCAGCGATTTCGCACCGCGGCCGGCCCGAATTTCATAGCCCAACCCGGCGGGCGGCCACCTCAGCGCTGGGCCACCGGCAGGCACGGGACGGGCCGCATCTGGACTGCGTTCGACCAGAGCGATGATGTCTTCGATAACGCGACGAAATGCGGATGTGTCGGCGCCCGCTGCAGCCGTTACCAGCACCGACAGGATCAAACCGTGCGCCGATGGAATTTCCTCGAAGCGGCACGAGAGCCCGGAGAGATCGGGATAGGTCCCGACAGGTGCCGGCGTCACCGCGAATTCACCGCGCTTCATCGCAGCCTCCGCCCAGCCCAATCCGCCACCGGAAAACATCGCATAGGACACGTTCTTCGATGGACCGAAGCGCGCCACGCGCACATCCAGCCCCTGCGCACGGATGTCCTTGATCGGGACCAGGGCCACGCGCATCACGAGATCGAGATCTTGCTTCACCCAGGTGGCCGTCGCCGCCAATGCTCCACTGGCGCGATCGAGGTCGTCCGGCGAGACCGCGAAGCTCGCGCCATCGCCACCGAACACGAAGGGGAATTCGCGGCCGTCCAGCGCATTGGTCACGGCCGCGATGACGGCGGCGCCAGCCATGTTGACGGCCTTGTAGCGTTGCTCGGCAATGGCTTTGGTCGATTCGACAATATCGGCAACGCCGATGATCCAGTCATCCGGCAAAGCCGCGTAGAGCGCCGGATCCATCACCCGGTCGAAATCGTAAAATATTGAAATGCCGTCGTAAAACGCGCTGACGCCGGTCGCCATGGTGTGAGAATGATCCTGCGGCAACGTTGCGTCAATCAAATGACGCTCCTGAAGCCGGACTCATAGCACGCAATTTCGACGGACGCGCGATATCAGCAGTCCAACGTCGTCTGCCGCTCCCACTCGGTGAGCTGACGGCAGTGCTCATTCCAGTCGCTATGCTTGAGCTTGAGGTATGACCCGACCACGACCGCGCCGAGCTGCGCCTTCAACACCTCGGATGCTTCGAGCGCGCGGAGCGCGTCGAGCAGGTTCAGCGGCAGTTGCTTCACCTTCGTGGTCGCGTCGCGCTCGGTATACATGTTGATGTCGAGCCGCGGACCGGGATCGCGGCTGTTGGCCATGCCGTCGAGACCGGCGGCAAGTAGAGCGGCCGGCAGGAGATACGGATTCACGGCACCATCGGGCAGCCGGAATTCAAAACGCCCGGCATCGGGAATGCGGATCATATGCGTGCGATTGTTGCCACCATGGGTCACGGTGTTCGGCGACCAGGTCGCGCCGGACAATGTACGCGGCGCATTAATGCGCTTGTAGGAATTCACCGTGGGATTGGTAATGGCGCAGACAGCTTCGGCTGAGTGCACGAGACCGCCGATGAAGTGATAGGCGGTCTTCGACAAGCCCAGCTCGCCGTTCTCATCCTCGAAGACATTCGAACCATCCTTGGTCGACCACAGCGACGCGTGGACGTGACAGCCATTACCGGTGAGATTGGCGAAGGGCTTCGGCATGAAGGTGGCCTTGTAGCCGTGCTTCTCTGCAATCGACTTCACCATGAATTTGAAGAAGGCGTGCCGATCGGCGGTCTTGAGCGCGGTGTCGAATTCCCAGTTCATCTCGAACTGGCCGTTGGCGTCTTCGTGGTCGTTTTGATAGGGCTTCCAGCCCAGCGAAATCATCGCGTCGCAGATCTCGGCGACGATCTCGTAGCGGCGCATCAGCGCCTGCTGGTCGTAACACGGCTTGGCCTGCTGATCGGCGGGATCGGAAATCGCGCTGCCATCCGGCGAGATCAGGAAGTATTCACATTCGACGCCGGTCTTGAGTTCGACGCCCTGCTCGGCGGCCTTGGCTATCAGGCCCTTCAAAACCTGGCGCGGGTTCTGCGCGACCGGCTTGCCGCCCATATAGAGATCGCCGGTGACCCAGGCGACGCCGGGCTTCCACGGCAGCAGCGTCAGCGTCTCCTTATCCGGCATGACGAGGACATCCGGATCGGCCGGCGTCATGTCGAACCACGCGGCGAAACCGGCAAAGCCCGCGCCGGATTTCGCGACACTATCCATCGCTGTCGCCGGCACCAGCTTGGCGCGCATGCCGCCGAACAGGTCGACGAAGGCGACGAGGAAGTATTTGAGGTCGTGTTGTTTGGCTAGTTCGGTCCAGGTCGTCATTGACATCTCCGAAAGTAAACCAGCCATTACGGCCTGTTAGATATTGCTGCCGGGAATCCAGTTCGTTCCGGCGAGAGGGACCCTCGCCATAGCCGCCGACTCCATTGTCAGCGCCACCAGATCTTCCGGTTCGAGATTGTGGACGTGGCTCTTGCCGCAGGCGCGTGCGATGGTCTGCGCTTCCAGCGTCATCACCGAGAGATAGTTGGCGAGCTTGCGGCCCGCGATGACGGGATCGAGGCGCGCTGCGAGCAGCGGGTCCTGCGTGGTGATGCCGGCAGGATCGCGCCCTTCATGCCAGTCGTCATAGGCGCCTGCCGTGGTGCCAAGCTTCTGGTATTCAGCTTCGAGCGCCGGATCGTTATCGCCGAGTGCGATCAATGCCGCCGTGCCGATCGCCACGGCGTCGGCACCAAGCGCAAGACACTTGGCCACATCGGCACCGTTGCGGACGCCGCCGGAGACGATGAGCTGCACCTTGCGATGCATGCCCAGATCCTGCAGCGCCTTCACGGCCGGCGGGATCGCGCACATAGTGGGAAGCCCGACATTCTCGATAAACACATCCTGCGTCGCAGCCGTGCCGCCCTGCATGCCGTCGAGCACGATGGCGTCGGCGCCGGACTTCACCGCAAGCGCGATGTCGTAATACGGGCGAGATGCACCGACCTTCACATAGATCGGGATCTGCCAGTCGGTGATCTCGCGCAATTCCTGGATCTTGATCTCCAGATCGTCAGGGCCGGTCCAGTCCGGGTGCCGGCACGCCGAGCGCTGGTCGATCCCGACCGGCAAACGGCGCATGCCAGCAACGCGCTCGGTAATCTTCTGGCCGAGCAGCATGCCGCCGCCGCCGGGCTTGGCGCCCTGGCCGACCACAACTTCGATCGCATCGGCCTTGCGCAGGTCGTCCGGGTTCATGCCGTAACGCGACGGCAGCACCTGATAGACCAGCAGATCGGAATGACCACGTTCTTCCGGCGTCATGCCGCCGTCGCCCGTGGTGGTTGAGGTGCCAACCGCCGATGCCCCACGGCCGAGCGCTTCCTTAGCGGGCCCCGACAGCGCACCAAAGCTCATGCCGGCGATGGTGATCGGAATCTTCAGATGAATCGGCTTCTTGGCGAAGCGTGCGCCGATCACGACATCCGTGGCGCATTTCTCGCGGTAGCCTTCCAGCGGATAGCGGCTGATCGAGGCGCCGAGAAACAAGAGGTCGTCGAAATGCGGCAGCTTGCGCTTCGCGCCGGCGCCGCGAATGTCATAAATGCCGGTCGCCGCGGCACGGCGGATTTCCGCAATCGCAGCGTCATCGAAGGTCGCGGACTTGCGCGGCGGCGTGTGGATCCAGCGGTCTTGCGCGCTCATCAGTATGATCCGACGTTGTCGATGTGGAAGTGATAGAGCTTGCGCGCCGAGCCGTAGCGCTTGAACTCGTCGGGGCTGACGCCTTCGACGCCCGCCTCATCCAGCAGCTTCTTCAGCTCAACCTTGTGTTCGTCCCTGAGCGGTTTCTCGATGCAATCCGCACCAAGGCTCGTGACCGTGCCGCGCACGAAGAGCTGCGCTTCATAAATGGAGTCGCCGAGCGCCTCGCCGGCATCGCCGAGCACCACGAGCTTGCCGGCCTGCGCCATGAAGGCGGAGAGATGGCCGACCGAGCCCTTCACGACGATATCGATCCCCTTCATCGAAATGCCGCAGCGCGCGGATGCATTGCCGTCGATCACCAGCAGACCACCATTGCCGCTGGCGCCCGCCGCCTGCGAGGCATCGCCGGTGACATGGACCCGCCCGGACATCATGTTCTCGGCAACGCCCTGCCCGGCATTGCCGCGCACGGTGACGCGCGCCTGCTTATTCATGCCGGCACAGTAATAACCGACATGTCCATCGATATCGATCTCGACCGGGAAATCGAGACCCACGGCGATATTATGCTGGCCGCGCGGGTTGCTGACGGTCCAATGCGTCTCGTTGGTGTTGGGCGTCAGCGCATGCAGCGCGCTGTTGAGGTCGCGCAGCGGCGACGAAGCGAGATCGACCGCGGGCATCAGTGCCGCTCCCACAGATAGACGCGGGCCGGCTCAGGCTCCCAGACTTTTGCACCATCGATGCCCGGCAGATCGACAAGCGCCCGATACTCGGTACCGAACGCAACCCAGCGATCCGTCTCGGCCATTACGGCTGGCTTGCAGGCGATGGGATCGCGCAACACGCCGAAGCCGGTCTCTGTGCCGATCACGAATGTATAGAAGCCGTCCAGCGCGGACAGCGACGAGGTCATGGCATCCTGCAGCGACGCACCGGCGGCCATCTGCGACGAGATATAGCCGGCGGCAACTTCGGAATCGTTTTCGGTGCGGAACGTCATGCCCTGTCGGATCAGTTCGCGGCGGACATCGTTGTGGTTCGACAGCGAGCCGTTATGCACGAGGCATTGATCGGTGCCCGTGGTGAAGGGATGCGCGCCATTGGTGGTCACCGCCGACTCCGTCGCCATGCGGGTGTGGCCGACGGCATGGGTGCCAGCCATCGAGTCCAGGCCGAAACGTCTGGCAACGTCGGCGGGCAGCCCGACTTCCTTGAACACGGCCATGCGCTTGCCGCGCGCGACCATATCGACATCCTTGGTGCCCACAAGCGCGGCGACCACCGCAGCCTCTTTCGCAACCGGAATGCTGACGACAGCATGCGTGTCATGCACCTGATAGGACAGTGGCGCACCGGCACCTTTGCTGAGTGTCGCCATCAGGCCGGCGAAATCGAATGATGGCGCGGCGCGCAGCGTCAACTTGATCTGGCCGGCTTCGCCATCGCCATAAACCGCGAAGCCCGCGGAATCCGGACCGCGATCGCTCAGCGCTTCGAGCATGCCGGACAGCAGGCCGCCGAGCTCCGGTGCGAGCTTGGTATCTTTCAGAAACAAACCGGCTATGCCGCACATGGCTCGCGTCTCGCGTGTTGAACTCGGAGCAAAGCTTGCCCGAAACAAAACCGTCATGTCAACCACAGAGAAAATAGTTTTCCTGACAGGAAATATCGCTATTGTCGGGAAATCAACGCATGCAGGAAACGCCCCCGTGAAAGCGAAAGCCAAATATCCGACAAAGCCAAAATCATCGACCGCGCGGCCAAAGCCGGAGGACTTGCGCACCGGCTCGAATGCGCCGCTGGAAGCCGGTGGCTCGCTGGAATCCAAGATCGGCAACGAGGTGCGCCAGCTCCGCAAAGATCTGGAGCTGACGGTGGCCGAACTCAGCACGTCGGCGGGCATCTCCACCGGCATGCTGTCGAAGATCGAGACCGGCAGCATCTCGGCATCGCTGGGAACGCTGAACGCATTGTCAAAGGCGTTGAACGTTCCAATCAGTCGTTTTTTCCGCGAGACCGAAGAGCAGCGCGACTGCTCCTTCGTGAAGGCAGGTGCCGGCGTGAAGATCGAACGCCGCGGCACCAAGTCCGGCCACAACTATCAACTGCTGGGACATTCGATCGGCGACCTCGGCGTCGAGCCCTATCTGATCACGCTCAACGAGGACGCCGAAGCCTATAGTAACTTCCGCCATGCGGGGGTCGAGATGATCTACATGCTGACAGGCAAGGTGCGTTATCGCCATGCCGACCAGACCTATCTGATGGAGCCCGGCGACACGCTATTCTTCGACGCTGCCGCGCGGCACGGGCCGGAAGAACTGGTGAAGGCGCCGATGACTTATTTGTCGGTGATCATTTATCCGCGGAGAAGTTGAGCGATCGAGAGCCGCTCTCTCTTAACCTCGCCCCGCTCGCGGGGAGAGGTCGGTTTGCGAGCGAAGCGAGAAAAACGGGTGAGGGGGAGCTAGTGTTTCACTCGCTAACTCCCCCTCACCCGAAGCCTCGCTAACGCTTCGGCTTCGACCTCTCCCCGCATGCGGGGAGAGGTTAAGATCGGAGCTAGCGTTTGCGCTCCGTCTTCGCCATCCGATCCTGCGACGGCGCCACGTCGAACGCTCGCCGATACACCCGCGCGAAGTGGCTGGCGCTGGCGAAGCCGCATTCCGCACCGACCTCGACCACCGGCATGCCGGTCTGACGCAACAGTGCCCGCGCCTTGGCGAGGCGCAGCGTCAGGTAATGCTGCTCGATGGTGACACCGAGATGCGTGGTGAACAGCCGCTCGAGCTGGCGCACGGAGACGCCCGCAGCTTTAGCGAGTTCATCGCGCGGCGCGGGACTGGCCAGCCGACGCTCCATCACCGTGATGGCCGACAGCACGGCGCGATTGCTGGTGCCTAGACGTTCGCGCAGGGAAATGCGCTGGCTGTCGTCGCCGAGCCGTACGGCCGTCTGCAGGAACCAGTCGCTGACTTTCGCCGCGAGCGCCTGACCGTGATCCCGCCGAATGATCGCGTGCATCATGTCCAGCGCCGCAACGCCGCCGGCGCAGGTCAGCCGGTTGCGGTCGATCTCGAACAAAGTGCGTGTCGGCTCGATATCCGGAAACGCTTCGATGAAGGCGTCGAGATGTTCCCAGTGGATCGTGCAGCGCATGCCATCAAGAATGCCGGCCTTGGCCAGAATGAACGGCCCACCTGACACGCCGCCAATCGCGCAGCCCGAGCGCGCGAGGCGGCGCAGCCACGCCAGCGTCTTGGCATCATCGAAACTCGCGGGATTGCCCCCGGCGCACACCAGCACCGTGTCGTAACGCACGTTGTCAGCGATGGTGTGGTCCGACGCCACGGACAGTCCGCTCGACGCCAGGACCGCATCCGCGCCGGTGGAAATATGCAGCCACTGATAGAGTTTCTTGCCCGCCAGGACATTGGCCGCGCGCAGCGGCTCGATCGCCGACGCAAAGGACATCAGCGCGAAGCCGTCGATCAGGAGGAAACCGACACGGTGAGGCTGGGCCATAAGTTCTGGGACTCAATATCCGCATCCGCGCCGGTTCAGATCATGAAGGCTTGGGCGTTAGGCCCACTCGCCCTTGCGGAACACAGGCACGCGGCGGCCATCGCTGTGGACGCCGTCGATGTCGATCTCGCCGGAGCCGATCATCCAGTCAATATGGATGAAGCTCTTGTTGCCACCCTGCGCCGCGATCTGCTCGGGCGTGAGGTCGTCGCCATTGACGAAGCACTTCGAATAGCACTGGCCGAGTGCGATGTGGCAGGCGGCATTCTCGTCGAACAGCGTGTTGTAGAACAGCAATCCGCTGGCCGAGATCGGCGACGAATGCGGCACCAGCGCCACTTCGCCGAGCCGGCGCGCGCCTTCGTCGGTGTCGAGCACCTTGTTGAGTACTTCCTCGCCGCGTGAGGCCTTGGCCTCGACGATCTTGCCGTCCTCGAAGCGCACCGCAATGTCGTCGATCAGCGTGCCCTGATAGGATAGCGGCTTGGTCGAACGCACATGGCCATTGACGCGCGCGGCATGCGGCGTGGTGAAGACTTCCTCGGTCGGAATATTGGCATTGCAGATGATGCCATTCTTGGCGGTCGATGCGCCGCCTTCCCACTCGTGACCATCGGCAAGACCCACCACGAGATCGGTGCCCGGTCCGGTGAAATGCAGCGCATGGAATCGCTGGCCGTTCAGCCATGCGGTGCGGCTGCGCAGCGCGGCATTGTGGCTCGCCCAGGCGGCAATGGGATCGGCGTTGTCGACGCGGGATGCAGCGAAGATCGCATCCGCAAGCTTCTGCACCGCAACGTCGTCCTCATCACCGGGAAACACCTGCTTGGCCCAGGACAGCGTGGGATAGGCAATGATGTTCCAGTTGGTGTCGAAGCCTGCGATCTTCTGCAGCGCGGGCTGATAGGCGATGGAATTGGCCTTGCTGGCACGCGAGACCTTGGCGGGGTCTTCGTTGGACAGCAGCATCGGATTGTCGCCGACGATGGCGAGGCGCGCGGTGTTGTTGCCGAGGGCCTTGGCCATGCCCTCATAAAGCCAGCCGGCGGCGCGGTCGAACGACAGATCATGGCCGTAGCGATAGCGCGCCAGCGTCATCTCTTCATCGGAGAAAAACGGCGTCACCAGACCTGCACCGGCCTTGTAGGCGTGCTCGGCAATCTTGCGTACCAGCGGCAGTGCGGCGGCGGGGCCGGTCAGCAGCAGATCCTGCCCGGGCGCCAGTTGCAGCCCGACTTTCACGGCGACTTCGGCCAGACGGTCGAGCTTCACGGGATCGATAGGAGTGGACAGATTGCGCTGATGAACGGTCATGCAGAGGCCCTGACTGGTGTGGAAGTCGCTGGACCGAATGTAGGCGCAGATGCGCCTTGCCGCCAGCCGGTCCGCTACAGGACTTGCCGGCGCCTATGACGGCGCGGACTGCGGAACGAGGGCCCGGTAATGGGCCAGCGCGTAAAGCCTGATTGCCGAGGACAGGTTGTTCTGTTGGCGGTTCTTGTCGATCTCCCCCACGAGCTGCGACATCGTCATCCGGCGTATCCCGGCGATCTCCTTCAGGGCCGTCCAGAATGCCTCTTCGAGGCTGACGCTCGTCTTGTGTCCGGCGACAACTATCGATCGCTTTACGACGGGTGATTTCACCGCGCCTTCTCCATTTCCGCCCAGTGGTCGCTTTACTTTCGAGACAGCTTATACGGATTGGAACTGGCGGCAACAGATCAGATGATCCGACCTTAGACGAGTATGCATCGCGCAACCTTATGACCGAAATACAACCTCTGCGGTAAAAATTGCCACCTTGTTTTCGCGGCGCACATTGAGCAAAAGCAACATGGCGCACGACTCCGCATCAGAATTTCCCGACCGACTCGATGAACTCAACCACGCTCGCACTCCCCGACACCCAGCACGCCGCCGATCAGATCAATCGCTGGACGCGGGAGTACGCCGCATTTGCACTGCTGATCGAGCAGGCCGACAGCGCAAGCTCTGCGCTGCAGCAGTTTGCAGCGATTAGCCGCATGCATGGCCAGAACGACATCGCCATCGAAGCGCTGCTTGCCGCGCTTGTCCTGATGCCGACCGATATTGTCGCCTGGCGTGAGCTTGCGTCGGACTACCAGTTGAGCGGGCGCGACGAACTGGCTGAAGCATGCGCGCGGCGGGCACTCGCCATCGATCCGGACCACGCGACGACATGGCTGCAATATGCGAGCCTCGCCTACCGGCTGCAGCGTATCGACGATGCTGAAGCCGCCTATCTGCGCGCCCTGTCGGGCGATGCCACGCTGGGCGACGCTCATCTCGGCCTGGGCGTGCTATATCTCGGCTCCCGCCGTCCCGAGCACGCCATCACCCATCTGCAACACGCGCTATCCTGGGGCGGCATCGAGGGGGTCACGCATCTTTGCCTCGGACAGGCCTTCTACATGGCCGGCCGGTTCGGCGAGAGCGCCGATGCCTTGGCAATGGCAAACCGTTTTGTGCCGCTGGAAGGCGTGACGCTGCGTCTCTACGCCCGTGCGCGTACCTTTGCTTCGATGCTGGAGGGCGACATTCAGGGCGCTATCGTCCGCTACCCGACGCTTGCGGGACCGGAGACCGAACCGCTGGACGAGGTCTTGCGCACCGCGTTCGCGTTGTTCAGCGCCTACGGCATGCACGAAGCCGCTGCCACGGTCGGACGCATGCGACTGGAAAGCCAGCCGGACGATCCCGTGCAGCGCTACTTGCTGGATGCCGTCGGTGGACAAACACATGACCGCGCACCGGCATCCTATGTCGAAGCGCATTTCGACGAATTCGCCGAGGGCTTCGACAGCAAGCTTGTGGACGTTCTCGGCTACAAGGTGCCGCAGCAACTCGCCGACATGATTGCCTCCTGCCAGCCGACACTTGCGACCATCCTCGATCTCGGCTGCGGAACGGGGCTGGCTGCAGAGCCACTCGGGCGATTCGGCGCACGGCTGACCGGCATCGACCTGTCGGAGAAGATGCTCGCCGTCGCCGCTCGGCGGAACGCCTATCACGATCTTATCAAGGCCGATGTCATGAGCTATCTCGCGGATAGCCCGCGAAGCTTCGATCTGGTCTTCGCTGCCGATCTTCTGATCTATCTCGGCCGGCTGGACGAACTCATCGGCCTGATTGCGCAGGTGCTGCCTGCGGGCGGCCTGTTCGCAGCGAGCATCGAGCGCGCGGGCCACGGCGACTTCACATTGCTCTCGTCAGGCAGGTTCGCACATAGTGAAACATATTTCGAAGCCTGCGCCGCAAAGCCCTTCGAGATCGTGCGCAAGGAGAATTCCGAGCTGCGTCTGGAAGCCGGGCGCCCTGCCCTCGGTACGCTCTACGTGCTGCGTCGCCGTGACCGGCCGAATACGGAGAGCGACCAGCTTACCACCACGACGAGCAGCGCGAGCAGACAACGAAGGACAAATGACCTTTTCACGGCTCCAAGGTCGTAGATCCTGCCCTGATCGAAAAGTGCAGCCTGTTCACGACTTCGCCAGCGAGCCAGTCGATATGGTTAGAGCGCCGTGTTCCGTTGCTGATCGACCGGGTAGGCGGCGAAATACCCACTGCGCGACAGGCGTTGCCTTACATTGCGGCGTCAACACGTCGAAGCTTGTTCCAGAAAAGCCCGGCAGGTCCCTCTCCACTTGCCGCGCCAGAAGGTAGCGATGGCGGCAGCCATCGAATGGTCACCGCCATTACTCTCGGTGGAGATTAAACCTCCAGCTTGTCTCCACCCTTCAGATCGAGAATCTCACGCGCCTCGTCAGGGGTGGCAATCTCGAGGCCCAGCCCTTCGACGATCTTGCGGGCAAGCGTGACCTGCTCGGCATTGGACGAAGCCATGCGGCCGGGCGCCGCCCACAGCGAGTCTTCCAGGCCGACGCGGATATTTCCGCCCATGGCCGCGGCCATCGCTGCGATCGGCAGCTGATTGCGGCCGGCACCGAGCACTGACCATACGTATTTGTCACCGAACAGGCGATCCGCCGTTCGCTTCATGTGCAGCACATCCTCCGGGTGCGCACCGGTGCCGCCCTGCAGGCCGAACACCGTCTGGATAAACAATGGCGGCTTCACCAGCCCCTGGTCGAGGAAGTAGGCCAGGTTATAGAGATGCGCGGTGTCGTAGCATTCGAACTCGAAGCGCGTGCCGGTCTCGGCCAGCGTCTTCAGCACATATTCGATGTCCTGAAACGTGTTGCGGAACACGATGTCCTTGTTCTGCAGGTGCTTCAATTCCCAGTCATGATCGAATTTCTTGAAGCGGTTCAGCATCCCGAAGAAGCCGAAATTCATCGAGCCCATGTTGAGCGACGCGACTTCCGGCTTGTAGACCGCAGCAGGCCGTACACGCTCGTCCACCGTCATGGTCGGAGCGCCACCGGTGGTCAGATTGATCACCGCATTGGTGCGCTGCTTGATGATCTTCAGGAATGGCGCAAAGGCCTCTGGACTTTGATCGGGTTGCCCGGTCTTCGGGTTGCGTGCGTGCAGATGCACGATGGCGGCGCCCGCTTCCGCCGCATCCACGGCAGCATCGGCGATTTCCTGCGGCGTCACCGGGAGCGCCTTGGACATCGAGGGTGTATGAATGGCGCCCGTTACGGCACAGGTGATAATGACTTTGCGGCTCATGTCAGTCTCCGTCTTGCTGTTGAGAGATCGTGTGGTCAGGATTTGCCGCCCTGCGCGGCCTTATGGGCTGCCAGTGCCGCGAGGCGTTCGTTACGTTGCTGCGTCAGCGCAGCAATTCTGTCCGGCGAGGGCTGATGCGGCCAGGCCGCGATCACCCGGTCGACGTTGGGACTCTCATAGACGTCCGGCCCCGCCGCGGTTGCTGCCAGTTCCTTGTAGAAGCCGGTATAGCGCGCGCAGTAATCGGGGATACCGCCGGGCGCATTGAGCTCGATGGTCTCCAGCGGCCCGAGGAACGACCAGCGCAGGCCGAGGCCGTCTTTCACAGTGTGATCGAGATCCTCTGCAGAGACGTAGCCTTCACCGACCAGGCGAAACGCTTCCGCCAGCAAGGCGCCCTGCAGGCGATTGAGGATGAAACCGTTGATCTCGCGGTTGACGGTGATCGGCACCTGCCCGATCTCGCGATAGATCTCGCGTGCGCGGTCGATGGCCTCCTGCGAGGTCCAGGATGCGCCGCACAGTTCGACCAGCGGCACCAGATGCGGCGGGTTGACGGGATGGCCGACGAGGCAGCGCGCGCGGCCCGGAAGCGCTTCCGTGAAGCGAGAGGCGACGATGGCCGAGGTGGAGGATGCAAGCAGTGCATCCGGAGGCGCAAGACGATCAAGCTCAGCGAAAATGGCGATCTTCTGTTCGACATTTTCGGGGCCGTTCTCCTGCACGAAGGCAACGTCCTTCACGGCGTCGGCCAAGCTACCTGCAATCGAGATCCGTCCAGCAGCTCCGTCGGGATCACTGGCCAGTCCGTGGCGGGCGAGCGAATGCAGTTCATCGCGAATGAGCCCGGGCGCAGCATCCAGCGTCGGACGATGAGGATCCGTCAGCCGCACGGTCCATCCTGCGCGCGCGAAAATCGCGGCCCAGGCGCGTCCGATCAAGCCAACGCCGACGATCCCTACATGTCGATTGTTCAGTGTCATTGATGTTCTCACAGCCACAGCACCTTGCGGCGCAGATCAAGATCGTCACGCAGGGCCTTCGACGGCCCCTGATGAATTACCTTGCCTCGCTCCAGCGCCACCGTCGAATCGGACAGGGCCAGCGCCAGATCGAGATTATGGTCGACGATGATGATGGCAATTTCCTTGCGGAGCCGGTCGAAGGTTTCGAACAACTGTTCCACGACCGCAGGCGCCAATCCTTCGAACGGCTCATCCAGCAACAAGACGCGGACATCGCCCGACAGTGCACGCGCAACGGCCACCATCTGCTGCTCGCCGCCTGACAGATAATCGGCGGGGCTGTCGAGACGCTCACGAATGCGCGGGAAGTAGTCGTAGATGCGCTCGCGGGTCCAATGCACGCCATTGCCAGTCTGCCGCTTGAGACCACCAAGTTCGAGATTCTGCTCGACGGTCATGCCTGCGAACAAGGCGCGTCCCTGCGGTACATAACCGATGCCGAGCCGTGCGGCTTCCGCAGACGACAGGCCGATCAACTCGCTGCCCGCCAGTTGAATAGAGCCATTCGACGCCGGCGCGATCCCGATCAACGACTTGAGCAAGGTCGACTTACCAGCACCATTGCGCCCGAGCAGCGCGATGATCTCGTTCTCATGCAGGGTGAAATTGACGTCGTTGAGAATATGGCTCTTGCCATAGAAAGTATCGACATTCTTCACCGTTAGCAGCGGCTTTGCCCCCGCCGCGGTCTCGCGCGGACGCGCAGCCACAGCCGTTGTACCCGACCCGATATAGACTTCCTGCACCTTCGGGCTTGACCGAGCCTCTTCGACGGAGCCATCCAGCAATACGCGCCCCTCATTCATGACGGTGACGTGGTCGGCCAACTGGAACACCCGATCGATATCATGCTCGACCAGCAGAACCGGCAGATCCGCCGAGATGCGCTTGATGATCGCGCCGATACGTTCACGTTCGGCAGCAGCAAGTCCGGCCAGCGGCTCATCGAGCAGCAGCACCCGCGGCGCCGTGGCCAGCGCGACGCCCATGTCAAGCAGGCGTTGGCCGCCGTAAGACAGCATACCCGCCTCTGCCTTCTCAATTCCGGCGAGACCGAGATAGCGGACCACCGCATCGGTCTCCACGTTGATTGCGCTAATCGATAGCGCATTGGTCACAGGGTCGAAACGCCGGGGATGCCGCGCCTGCACGGCCAGGCGAATATTCTCACCGACGCTCAAAGCGGGAAACAGGTTGGTGATCTGGAACGAGCGCCCAATTCCGGCACGGGCGATCGATTCCGGCGTGTGGCCCGCGATCGGCTCGCCCATCAGCGACACGCTGCCTTGATCGGGTTTGTACATGCCCGACAGGAGATTGAACGCGGTCGTCTTGCCGGCACCGTTCGGCCCGATTAGCGCATGCAGCGTACGATCGGCGATTGCGATATCGACGCCCTGCACGGCCTTGATGCCACCGAAACTCTTCACGATATGGCTGGCGGCAAGCACAGCCCCATCGACGGACGATTTCGGCTTCAGGAATTCCGGCAACGGCAGCACTTCGATGCGCCGCGCCGACATCGCGGCATCTTCCTCGACCTGCTTGCGGAACGGTGCGATCAACCGCTCACCCATGCCGATCAGACCGGTGGGCGAGAAAATGATAAAGCCGACGAAGACAAGGCCAAACCAGAACAGCCAGTTCTCGGAGTAGATGCCCAAGAACTCTCGAAACAGGATGAAGAACAGTGCGCCCAACGCCGGCCCAAGGAAGCTGCGCATGCCGCCGATCACGACCATGGCCAGCAATTCGCCGGAGAAGGCCACCGATATTGGATCCGCCGAGGTCATGCGATTCTTGTACAGCAGCAGCACGCCGGCAAGCCCGGTGATGGTGGCGGACAGCACAAAGGCCATCAGCTTGTAGCGGTTGGTGGGATAGCCGAGGAAGCGTGCGCGCTGTTCGTTTTCGCGGATCGCCACCAGCACCGAACCGACCGTCGAATTGTGGAAGCGCCAGAGCAGGATGAGCACCACGTATGCGATCAGCGCCACGAACCAGTAATAGGTCGCACCGGCGTCGAGGTCGAAGCCGAGCAGTGCCGGCCGGGTGATGCCGCCGAGGCCGTTCTCGCCACCGGTGACGTCGGTCCAGCGGAACGAGACGCTGTAGAGCATCGCCGCGAGCGCCAGCGTCAGCAGTGAGAAATACACGCCGCGGCGGCGCAAGATCAGATAGCCGAAGGCAGCCGCCGTGATGGCCACCACGACAAGCGCGAGCAGCGTCGGCCCGACGAATGAATTCGGCATCCAGTTGCGTTGAATTAGCGCTGCAGCATAGGCCGCGAGGCCGAACCAGGCTCCATGACCGAACGAGACGAGACCGGTGTGCCCCACGAGGATATTCAGAGCCATGCAGGCCAGTGCGAAGACGACGATCTCCGTCGCCGACGTCATGGTCAATCCGAGCGCCAGCAGGATCGGCGGCAGGACGAGCAAGCCGACGCCAGCGATCAGCAACGAAACGGGAAGACGATTCAACATTGGCATCGCCTTACTCGAACCGCATGATGCGTTCGCCGAACAAGCCGCGCGGCCGGAACAGCAGCACCAGAAGCATCAGCAGATAGATCGCCGCAGTGGACGCCGCCGAATAACCGATGCCGACCATGACGCCCTTGACCAATCCGACCAACAGCGCAGCGATCACCACGCCCCAGAACGAGCCGAGGCCACCAATCACAACCACCACGAAGGCGGGCGTGATGATCTCCTGCCCCATCGCCGGATGGATCGAATAGATCGGTGCCAGCAACACGCCCGCGAGTCCCGCAAGACCGATACCCAGCGCAGCCACCACCGACATGTAAGGTTGTAGCGAGATGCCGAGCGCTCCAACCATGTCCGGATTTTGCACGCCGGCCCGGACGACCCGGCCAAATGAGGTCTTCTGCAGCAACACCCAGAGCCCGACCACGCAGGCCACGGCAATGCCGAGCAACACCACACGATAGAACGAATAGATGAAGCTTCCAATCGCCACCTGGCCGCGCAGCCCCGGCGGGATCGAATAGGACAAAGGCGGCGCGCCGAAGATCATGCGCAAGGCCTGTTCGGCGACCATCGCGAGTCCGAAAGTCAGCAGCAGCGAGAGAATGGGATCGGACCGATAGAAGCGCCGGAACAGGGTCCGTTCGATGACAACACCAAACAACGCAACGACAACGGGGGCCACAACGAATGCACCGCCGAAGCCGAGATAGGGCGAAATGACAAGGGTAAGATAGGCGCCGATCGCATAGAACGCGCCATGCGCTAGATTCACGATACCGCCGAGCGAGAAGATCAGCGACAGGCCGAGCGCAATCAGAAGATAATAGACACCATCAAGCAGCCCGTTGAGGATCTGCTGGGTGAGCAACATGGCGGACATGATATGGGCTCCGCAGCCGTGCGCTGACACGCATCTGGCAGGGGTCGGAAGGACGAGACGAAAGCAACTTCGCGAGCTGCATGTCGGCGCTTCGCCCCCGAAGGCGAAACGCCGACATTGTGGCTAGCTCGGGAACTTGCAGACGTTCTCTTCCGCGGTGGACGCAATTACTTCGAGCGGTTCTTCCGGCCCCGGGACGGCTGGGCTCGATGAGAAGATGTCCCACTGGTTCTTGATCTTGTCCGCAGGCAGGGCCGTCACCGCATACATTTCGTGCATCAACTGATGATCCGATGCGCGGAAGTAGCCGGGACGTGTCTTCAGCAGATCGAACTTCGCACCCTTTTCGAAATGCTCGATGATCTTCGGCGATTCAGCTGACTTCAGTTCGTTGATACTCTGCGCCACGATCTTGGTGGCGATGTAGTCGCCCCAGGCCTGGTTCTCCGGCGGCTTGTTATACTTCTTGGTGAAGGCCGCCACGAAGGCCTTGCTGCCGGGCGTATCAAGCAGATGATGCCAGACCACAGGCCAGGTGCCGACGAAATTGCCCTTGCCTGCAGCCCAGGCCAGGGCTGTGTCGAAGCCGAAACCGCCGACCGGGAAAGTCAGACCGAATTCGGCATATTGCTTGAGAAAGTTGGTGATCTGGTTGCCGGCAAGATTGATCACCACGAGATCAGGCTTGGCCTCGCGGATCTTGAGGAGATAGGCGGAGAAGTCCGTAGCATCGGTCGGTACCAGATCGTCGCCGGCGAAGTTGCCGCCATTGGCCTGCATGAAGCGCTTCGAGACGCTCAACAGGTCATGGCCGAAGGCATAGTCAGCCGTGAGCGAATACCACTTCTTGCCCTTCACCAGACCGTCGCGCAGAAAAGAGCGACCGACCGTCTTCACATACATCGAGTTCTGCGACTCGACATGGAACATGTAGCGCTGGCAGTCCTTGCCGCGCAGCGCATCGGAGTTGCCGCCGGTGTTGATGAACAGCGTCTTGTTGCGGGTGGCCACCTGCGCGATGGTCAGACATGACGCAGAAGAAATTTCGCCGATGATACACGCCACCTTGTCGCGCTCGATCATGCGCTCCGCCTTGGTCGAGGCCGTCTGCGGATTGACCGAGTCCTCCTTGAGCAGTTCGACTTTGCGCCCCATCATGCCGCCGGCAGCATTGATCTCCTCGACGGCGAGGTCGATGGCCATCACGCCATATTCGCCGAGCGGGCCGAGAAAGCCGGTACGCGGCGTGAGGTGGCCGATGCGGATGACATCGGAGGTCTGCGCACTCAGAATCGAGGGCGCAGACAGGCCGGATGCAAGCGCGAGACCGCCCGCGGTCTTCAGCAGACTGCGGCGCGTGAATTGATTGGTGTTCGACATCAGATTCGTCTCCCTGATACGGCCGCGCGGCGCGGCTGTTTCCCCGCCGGCAGGCGCTGCACTCTTCTGTCGAGAGAGCTTTGTCCGCTTGCCGTGATCTGTGATCACAGTTAGACTTGCAAAAGACGGGGGCTTTGTCGAGTCCCTCCCTGCAATTTCGCGACGATGCCCGGAGATCGCGTTGAACCTCCCGACTGCGCTGACCCTCGTGGAGCCGCTCGACCGCCAGACGCTTGGCGCGCGCGCTTATGCGCAACTGGCGGATCTGCTCATCTCGGGACGGCTCGCGCCGGGTGAAAAACTGTCGCTACGTACGGCCGCCGAAGTGCTTGGCGTCTCCATCATGCCGGTGCGCGAAGCGGTGTCCCGCCTCGTCGCCGACAAGGCGCTGGAAGTCGCAGCGAACCGCACCGTGCGCGTGCCCGTGATGTCGGCAACGCAGTTTCGCGACCTCACCAAGGTTCGGATCGCCATCGAGGGTCATGCCGCAGCGGAGGCGGCGCGCCTACGTAGCGACAGAAACCTCGCGTCCATCGCTACCGCCGAAGCGGCCATGCGCGCAGAAAGCGAAGTGAGGACGCCCGATTTGCCGCGCGCCGTCGAACTCAACAAGACGTTTCACTTTGCCGTCTACGAGGCCGCGCAATCGCCGATCCTGGTCGAGATCATCCGTGCGCTCTGGCTGAAGGCGGGCCCCGTCATCAATCTCGATTTGCGCGGCAATCCCGATCGTCTGGCGAAGGGCGAAGCGATCCGCTTTCACGCCGACGCCCGCAAGGCCATCGAGACTGGTGATGCAGATGCCGCCAAGACGGCGATCGCCGCCGACATCACCAGCGCAGCCAACTTCATCCTCTCGCGCGGCGGCCTCACCGCCTAGTTCTCACAGGGTCTCTGGAGCCATCATGGATCTCAACATCAAGGGTTTGCGGGTCATCGTTACCGCCGGGGCCAACGGAATTGGCCTCGCCATCGCACGCGCCTTTGCCGGCGAAGGCGCGCGCGTTCATGTCTGCGATGTGGATCAGGCTGCCCTGTCGGCGCTCGCAGCAAGCGATCCCGCCATCACACAGACCCATTGCGACGTCGCTGACCGGGCGTCCGTTCAAAAACTGTTCGACGAGGCGGCGGCCAAACTCGGTGGCCTCGATGTCCTGGTCAACAATGCCGGCATCGCAGGCCCGACTGCGAAAGTCGAGGAGATGCACCCCGATGACTGGGATCGTTGCCTCAACATCTGCCTCACTGGACAGTTCAATTGCACGCGTCTGGCCGTTCCGCTGCTACGGCAAAGTACCAACGCCTCCATCGTCAACTTGTCTTCTGCGGCTGGTCGCGTGGGCTTCGCCATGCGCTCGCCTTATGCTGCGGCAAAGTGGGGCGTCATCGGCTTCACGAAATCGCTCTCCATTGAGCTCGGGCCGGACAAGATCCGTGTCAATGCGATCCTGCCCGGCCTAGTCGCCGGCGATCGCCAAAGGCGCGTGTTGGAAGCCAAGGCCCAGCAGCGCGGGATTTCGTTCGCAGAGATGGAGAAGACCGCCTTCTCCTACACGTCCATCAAGGACTACGTCACGCCGGACCAGATAGCAGACCAGATCCTGCTACTGGCCAGCCCGCGTGGTCGCACGATCTCTGGACAAGCCATTTCCATCTGCGGCGATACCCAGATGTTGGGTTAGCCAACGACGACTCGCGCCGCCGGAAAGCAACTTGAACTGCCTCTTTAAGGTCCGGAGTCGCCCATGCTTCGCGACAAACTACCTGACTGCCAGGCCCTGCCCCCTTGCGCATAAGAGCTTCGGACTCACCAGCTCCGAAACGATATAGCGTCCTTCGACTTGCATCGATTGAAGCAACAGCGGGCTCATCTGCGGTTCTCCGCCGACAATCCCAAAGCATATAAGCGACCACGAACACTGCAGGCCGGCTTCGACTTCAACAGTAGCCAAGCCGTTGCCATCTATGTCTCCAATAGCAATTCCTCGAAGAATCCCACGTTTCCTCGGCGGCCCACGACAATTGGAAATTTATACCATTGAAATTGTTATATAATATCAAAAGGCACTGCTCGTCTTGCGTCACATTTATAGTCGCTTCGGCAACGGCGACGGACCGCCAACCCCAATCGTATTGAGATTCTGCAGGGATATCCCCATATCGTCCTGATAAGGGAGTCCAGGCTGTGCAGACCGTACAGGCTACTCTTGTTGCGGCAATTGTGACTGTCGCGCTGATAGTCTTCCCCATTTCTGCCTCGGCAGAGGGGAACGACAAGTTTGTGCTGACGATCGCCATCGACGGAGCGATCGGACCGGCGACCGCCGGTTATGTGAAAGACGCTCTCGCCAAAGCAAACGAACGACGCGCCGAGGCTGTTATTCTGCGCCTGAATACACCGGGCGGTCTCGTCACTAGCATGCGCGAGATCATCGCCGACGTACTGGCATCTCCTGTTCCCGTCATTGGTTACGTGGCTCCGTCCGGTGCCCATGCCGCGAGCGCCGGCACCTATATCCTCTACGCAACGCACATCGCAGGAATGGCGCCGGGCACCAATCTCGGCGCCGCAACGCCGGTACAGATGGGCAATCCGGTGCCGGGTCTGCCGGGCAGACTCCCTGACAAGGACGGCAAGGACAAGAAAGACGCCCCCCAGACGGAGCCAAAGGATGCAATGACAGCGAAGGTGACGAACGACGCCGTCGCTTTGATTCGCAGCCTTGCCGAATTGCGCGGGCGTAATGCCGATTGGGCCGAGCAGGCCGTCCGCGAAGCAGCCAGCCTTTCCGCCGGTGCAGCCTTGCAAGCGAAGGTTATCGACCTCATCGCACGCAGCCCGGTTGAACTGCTCCGGCAAGTCGATGGTCGCGTCGTGGAAATTGCCGGTGGCGAGACCCGGCGTCTGGCGACGAGGGACGCAACAATCGAGACGATCGATCCCGGATGGATTTCGCAATTTCTGTCGATTATTATCACCCCCAACGTCGCCTTCATTCTTCTGCTGGTCGGCATCTACGGCCTGATTTTTGAATTCACATCCCCTGGCGCCGTCGCGCCGGGCGTGATCGGCACGATCTGCCTGTTGCTAGGCCTCTACGCTCTCAATCTGCTGCCGATCAACTACACTGGCCTTGGGTTGATGCTGCTGGGAATCGCGCTTCTGACAATCGAGGCTTTCAACCCGACCGTGGTTCTCGGCCTCGGCGGTGTCATCGCCTTCGTATTCGGAGCAGTTATGCTGTTCAAAGTCGAAGCTCCTGGATACCGGCTGTCATGGATGGTCATCGGCATCACAGCGACCATGTTCATCGGCCTGTTTCTCTTCGTCCTAGGCGCGCTTCGACGTGCCCGCACAAATCCTGCACGGGTTGGCCGGCGGGCCATGCACGGCCTGCCCGCCGAGGTCATCGACTGGTCCGACGGCAAAGGCCATGTCTTCATGCAGGGTGAGCGCTGGCAAGCCCGGGGCGCGGAAGCCTTCACGCCCGGTGAGACAGCCGAGGTGGACAGCATCACGGACCTGACGCTGGTGGTGCGCCGCCGCCCGAAACCGAACGCCGGAGAGTGAGGTGTGCGATGATGTTGGAATATGCGACCTATCTTCTGTTCGTGATCATCGTGATCATGTTTCTCTCGTCAGCTATTCGCATCCTGCGGGAATATGAGCGTGGTGTCGTGTTTACGCTTGGCCGTTTCACTGGCGTGAAAGGTCCGGGTCTCATCCTGCTCGTTCCGGTCGTGCAACAGATGGTGAAGGCCGATCTCAGAGTGATGGTACAGGAAGTGCCGCCACAAGACGTGATTTCGCGCGACAATGTCTCGGTCAAGGTGAATGCCGTTCTCTATTACCGCATCATCGATCCCGAGCGAGCGATCATCAAGGTCGGAAATTTCATGACCGCAACCAGCCAGCTGGCGCAGACGACGCTGCGCTCGGTGCTCGGAAAACACGAACTGGATGAAATGTTGGCGGAACGAGACAAACTCAATACCGACATCCAGGAGATCCTCGATCAGCAAACCGACGCCTGGGGAATCAAGGTGACCACCATTGAGATCAAGGATATCGATCTCAATGAAACCATGGTGCGCGCCATAGCTAAACAGGCCGAAGCGGAGCGACTGCGACGCGCGAAGGTGATCAACGCGATGGGTGAACAACAAGCTGCCGAGAAACTCGTCGAGGCAGGACGAATACTCGCCCGGGAACCGCAGGCGATGCAGCTACGCTATTTCGCGGCGCTGCACGACATTGCAGGCGAGCGATCCTCGACCGTCGTCTTTCCGCTACCGATGGATCTGCTCAGCCATCTAACACAGCAACCAACCGGAGCACCGTGACTGTCACGTTGTGATCCGGCACCCGCTTCAGCTTGTCACGGACGGAAGAAGCCGTGACAAGCATCGGCTTGCTCGACACTCCCGACCGATCTTCAATGAGTATCCTCGGCGCCCTCGTCGGCAGGCACATGTGACGGGTGACGTGCGTCGCCGCGCCGGTTTTGTGGGCGCACATACATCGTGATCGCGTCCGGGAGTTCCGCCTTGACCTTCAGAGCGGCGACAAGCGCGTCCTCAGCGTCCACGACGACATGGCCCGCCTTGCCCTTTAACTTGAACCCAACGGTAAATTGCATCTGCACACCACCTCGTCTTCACTGCAATTGTGCCCCAGCCTACTTTCCTCCAGCGGGCGTCGTCTCCGCCTTCTTTCCCGTCGCGTCGAACTGTTTGAGATAAGCGACAACATCGTCAATCTGCTTCGGAACCTTGAGCCCCGGAAACGTCATTTTGGTGCCGGGGACCTTGGCCTTCGGATCCTTGATATATTCGCGGAAGGTTGCTTCGTCCCAGGTGATCCCGGAATTCTTGTTTGCAGGCGAATAGCTGTAACCCGGAACCGTCCCGGCCTTACGCCCGAAAAGCCCGTTGAGCTCGGGCCCGACTGCATTCTTGGCGCTCTCCCCGATTTGGTGACATGCCCTGCATTGGGTGAATATTTTCTCTCCCGATGCCGCGTCCTGCGCGAATGCAGGAACGGTTGACAGAATGCCCGCTCCGAGCACGAAAGCGAAAATTCGCATACGACCACTCCATGTCTGGCAACTCAGAAGGCTAGCAACACGGATAGAGGGGCACGTTATTTGACCACCGCTGACCACCGCGCGGCTCCTCGCGAACACGCGGTTCGCAATTAGTCCAGCGACCTGATGATCTCCCGGTAGGCCGCCTCGGGAAACGCTTTCAACGTGTGCGTTCGAATGTTTCCCAGCATACCCAGCTGCAAGTTGAATCGTGCGGCGATGGCATCATCCGGCGCTTCGTAAACCGCAACGATATCATAGTCGCCCATGGTCAGGAAAAACGACTTGAACTCTCCGTCCATATCCTTGAGAGCTTTCTTCGCCAGATCGAGACGACGCGGCGAATCTTTTACGTGTTGCACACCTTGATCGGTCCAGGTTGCAAGCATGATATATGTCGTCATAGCAGTCCTCCTTGCGTGTGAGGCCCCCGCCGATCTTTACACCCCCGCCTTGAAGAATATGACCCGGCTCAACAGCGTGTAGTCCGACTCAAACACCATGATCCCGACAAAAACCAGCAACAGCAACGGCGGGAGCAGAATGGCATAGGCCAGAGCCAGACGTTCCCATGCCATGTGCATGAAGAACGCGACAATCAAGCCCGCCTTCAGCACCATGAACAGCACTATCAGGGACCACCTCAGATGTCCCTGCAGATTGAAGTAGTCGACGAGGTAAGAGCATGTACTCAAGACAAACAGCCATCCCCAGACCACCAGATAAAGCTTGATCGGGTGCTGATGTCCCTCGGCATGCAACGCGGCCGGCGCATGTGCCGCTGGCGCTGCAGGATGTGTGGCATCTAGCGTGACTTCAGCCATGTTCGTCCCTCACCAAAGATAGAAGAAGGCAAAGATGAATACCCACACGAGATCGACGAAGTGCCAGTACAGGCCCGTAATCTCGACGATCTCATAATTCCCCTTCCTGCTTGTGAAAAACCCCCGGCGTTCAATCTCGAAATCCCCACGCCAGACCTTTCGCGCAATGATGATCAGGAAAATCACGCCAATCGTGACATGCGTGCCGTGGAATCCAGTGATCATGAAAAAGCAGGAGCCGAATTGCGCCGCGCCCCACGGGTTTCCCCAGGGCCTCACCCCCTCCATGATCAGCTTGGTCCACTCGAAAGCCTGCATTCCGACAAATGTCGCACCGAACGCGGCGGTCACCAGCATTAGTATCGCCGTTTTGCGGCGATCGTGGCGGTAGCCGAAATTGACAGCCATGGCCATGGTCCCGCTGCTGCTGATGAGCACGAAGGTCATGATGGCGATCAGAATGAGCGGGATCTGCCGTCCTGCAATCGTGAGAGCGAAGACTTCGCTGGGATTCGGCCAGGGCACCGTCGTGGACATGCGCGCCGTCATGTACGACAGCAGGAAGCAACCGAAGATGAAAGTATCGCTGAGGAGAAAGATCCACATCATGGCCTTTCCCCACGAGACATTCTTGAACGCTCGCTGATCCGAGGACCAGTCGGCGGCAATGCCTCGCCAGCCTGCAGTCGGTATTCGGCGTTTTTCGACGTTCGTCAGTACGGTCTCTGCCATGGCATCGACGCCTTCCCTAGGTCAGCAACTGACGGCAGATCGTGGCGAGATCGTCCGCCCAACCCGTCAGCAACGCAAACAGGATCAACCAGACCAGGAGCAGGAAGTGCCAGTACATCGCGCACAGCTCCACGCTCAGGCTCAGGCGCAGTCGCGGAATCTCGACACCACGCCACGCCCTGGCGCTGGTTTTGCCCAGCGCTGCGAGGCCGCCGAGCACATGCAACCCGTGAACTGCGGTAATGAGATAGAAGAAGGCATTGGCCGGATTGGCCGTCAGAAAATAGCCTGCGGCGTTGAGCTGCTGCCACGCCAGCAACTGGCCGATCACGAAAACAACAGCCGAGACACCTCCTGCAAGCAGGCCGAGGAGCACGTTATCGCTGTCATCGCGGCGTGCCGAAACCTGGGCCCATTGCAGCGCAGCGCTGCTCACGATCAGAACGCCGGTATTGAACCACAGCAGCTTCGGCACCGGCAGCGATCGCCAATCGATCAATGCCATGCGCATGGAGTAAGCGCTGATGAAGAGCGCGAATAACGAGCCCACGACCGCGAGAAAAACACCCAGTCCAATTTTCGCCGCCGGCAACGGCAACGCGCCGCCTCCGGCAAACTCACCGATCACGCCCTCCTCCAGCCAGGGTTTGGCCGCGAGGCGCTGCTGCGAAAGCCACCATCCCGCAACGGCCGCTATTCCAGCCATGAACAGGACAATGGCCGTCATGGATGCGCTCCCTTCGGCGTCAAGCGGGCCGGTGGTTCATTCTGGGGGATGAAATCCCGTGCAGCGCCGGGCACGCTATAGTCATAAGCCCAGCGATAGACGATCGGGAGTTCCTTGCCCCAGTTGCCATGCGCGGGCGGCGTCTGCGGCGTTTGCCATTCAAGCGTGGTCGCGTTCCATGGATTGCCGCCAGCCTCCTTGCCCTTGAACAGGCTCCGGACCATGTTGAACACGAAGACGAGCTGGGCAAAGCCGACGATAAGCGCAGCGATACTCATGAACGCATTCAGGTCATGAGCCGAGGCCGGCACGAACGCCGTCTCGCCGATGTCGTGATAGCGGCGCGGCATACCCAGCAGCCCGAGATAGTGCATGGGGAAGAAGATCGCGTAAGCCCCGAGGAACGTGACCCAGAAATGGAATCGCCCCAGCGCCTCGTTCAACATCCGTCCCGTCACTTTCGGATACCAGTGATAGATTGCGCCAAACACGACCAAGATCGGCGCAACACCCATGACCATATGGAAGTGGGCGACCACGAACATGGTGTCGGACAACGGAACGTCCACGACCACGTTGCCGAGGAATAGGCCGGTCAGGCCACCGTTGACAAAGGTGACGATGAATGCGAGCGCGAATAGCATCGGAATCGTGAGGTGAATATTGCCGCGCCACAGGGTCAGGATCCAGTTGTAAACCTTGATCGCCGTGGGAATCGCGATGATGAGAGTCGTTGTCGCAAAGAAAAAGCCAAACTTCGGATTCATCCCGCTGACATACATGTGGTGCGCCCAAACCACGAAGCTCATCGCTCCGATACCGACAATGGCCCACACCATCATGCGATAGCCGAAAATGTTCTTTCGCGCATGAGTGCTGATGAGGTCAGAGACAATGCCGAAAGCAGGCAACGCGACGATATAGACTTCGGGATGGCCGAAAAACCAGAACAGGTGCTGGAACAGCAATGGACTGCCACCGCCGTACTTGGTCTGCTGTCCCATCTCCACGAGCATTGGCATGAAGAAGCTGGTGCCAAGAAGTCGATCGAATAGCATCATCACCGAGGCGACGAACAAGGCTGGAAATGCGAGCAATGCCATCACGGTCGCGGTGAAAATGCCCCATACCGTCAGAGGCAATCGCATCAGCGTCATCCCACGCGTGCGTCCCTGGAGCACCGTCACGACGTAATTCAGGCCACCCATGGTGAAGCCGATAATGAACAGGATCAGCGATACCAGCATCAGGATGATGCCTGCTTCCTGCCCGGGGCTTCCGGAAAGAATGGCCTGTGGCGGATACAGCGTCCATCCCGCGCCTGTTGGGCCGCCCGGCACAAAGAAGGTCGAAACCAGTACCAGCACGGCAAGCAGGTAAATCCAGTAACTCAGCATGTTCGCGTACGGAAAGACCATGTCGCGAGCGCCGACCATCAGCGGAATGAGATAATTTCCGAAGCCTCCGAGAAACAGCGCCGTGAGAAGATAGATCACCATGATCATACCATGCATGGTGATGAACTGGAGATACTGACTTGGATCGATAAACGAAAACGTTCCGGGGAAACCGAGTTGCAGCCGCATCAGCCACGACAGCACCAGAGCGACCATGCCGACAGCCATCGCCGTGATCGCATACTGGACCGCGATGACCTTGGCATCTTGCGAGAATACGTATCGGGTCCACCAGCTTCTCGGGTGGTAGAGATCGACCTCACCCACTTCAGCCAACGGGATTCCTGCGAGTACGTCAGACGGGACATCAACCATTAAAATGTCCTCCCGGACTTATTCTCTGATCATCGCGAAGCATGAGCGTCACGACGTGCAACGGCCCCGCGCCATTCTTGTTATTTGCCACCTGTCTTGTAAGTCGCTCTCATGAGATTGCGCTGACCAGATAACGTTGCGAATGTCTGCTGCTTCTCCAGCCACGCATGATACTCGCTCTCCTCCTGGACGATGACGTTGCTCCGCATTTGCGCGTGCGCGACGCCGCACAATTCCGCGCAGAGAACCTCGAATGTTCCCGTGCGCGTGGGAGTGAACCAGAAATAGGTGACTGAGCCCGGCACCATGTCCATCTTTGCCCGGAACTCAGGCACATAGAAATCGTGCAGGACGTCGATTGAGCGGAGCAATACCTTGACTGGCTTCCCGATCGGGAGATGCAGATCATCGTTCTCGATCACGACGTCGTCCTGACCGTTAGGATCGTTCGGATTCAAGCCTAATGGATTCTCGGCGCTGACGTTGCGGGCATCGGTCGTACCAAGCCGACCGTCTTTGCCGGGCAGCCGGTAACTCCAGCGCCACTGCTGACCCATGACCTCGATCTCTGTCGCATCCGCCGGCACCGTCACGAACTGATGCCAGACAAACAAACCGGGGGCCAACATCGCTCCTACACCGACCGCGGTCCCGACGGTGAGCCACCATTCAAGCTTCTTGTTTTCGGGCTCGTACGCCGCTTGTCTTCCTTCCTTGTGATGGAAGCGGAAGATGCAATAGGCGACAAACGCGACGATTGCGAAGAAGACCGCTCCGGTGATCCAGAACGTCATGGTGATCGTGTCGTCGATGTAACTCCAGTTCGACGCGATCGGCGTCCACCACCACGGGCTCAGGAGATGAAACAGCACGGAAGCGATCGCGACCAACAGCAATATGAATGCTACAGCCATCCCTTGTTCATCCTTGCCTCTAGAGGCTACGGACAAGACTTAGAATAGGGCTCAGTTCATGTCTGCACCGATGGCTGATCTCGAGCTCGCCATCACAATGCTGGCCGCTTTGCCCTCTAACCGGTCGCAACATCGAATTCGAAAAATTGCGATCGCTGGTGTCGTCGAACTACGGGCACTTGCCACCATAGGATGTTCCCCGGCAGGCTTGATTGTCAATAGACCGGCTCATTCCTCACGACGACGATAGCATCACGACAGAACCGTCGAGCAACGGCACGCGCATTCCCATATCGCATCGCAATACACGACGCCGTGTCGGCACGCCGAACAAAGGGATGCGTCAATTGCCATCAGCCACGCGGTGAAACACAAACTTTACAAAGAAAATTTCACCGAACAGTGCGTGCTATTCTTTCCGGATTGCGCTAAACTTGCTGTACAGGTTGCGACAGGTTTTGCTCGGCAAAGCTCTCTTCGTTGAACTTGGCCGTCTTCCAGAACCAGTCGCGATTTCTGCGCACGAAGGCGAATACCCGTCATTTGAGAATGACCCGATTTCGCCGGTGCGAACGCATGGGAGATCGTGACCATGGCTACTCCGTATTCTGACAAGATCTCGCAGACAGCACCTGGCGCTTCCGATAGCGTCGCCGCGCCCGTCATTCGGAAGATCGGATTGTCCGATCTGCATGACGCGTTGCGGCTGGGCTGGGAGGATTTCAAGGCGGTTCCGAGTCACGCCATTATTCTGTGCGTCATCTATCCTGTTCTCGGGCTTGTGCTCGCCAGGATGACCCTTGGCTATTCGGTGTTACCACTGCTTTTCCCGCTGGCCGCCGGCTTTGCATTGATTGGTCCTTTTGCGGCCCTCGGTCTCTATGAACTCAGCCGCCGCCGCGAACGTGGCGAAGAGGCGTCCGCGTGGCATGCGATCGACGTGCTGCGCTCGCCGTCCTTTGGGGCCATGCTTGGCCTCGGTACGCTCCTGCTCATTCTGTTCGTGGTCTGGGTGACCACTGCGAATGCGATTTACGTCTCCAAGTTCGGTAATGCTCCCGCGGCCAGCATTCCCGATTTCGCATCGCGCATCTTCACAACGACAGAAGGACACCAATTGATCGTCCAGGGCTGCGGCGTCGGACTATTGTTCGCTATCATAGCCCTATGCGTGAGCGTCGTGGCGTTTCCGCTGATGCTCGACCGACATGCCAATGTGACCGATGCAGTTCAGACCTCGCTGCGAGTCGTCATGAAAAATCCCGTGACGATGGCGGCATGGGGCCTGATTGTTGCCGCGCTGCTGGTGGCCGGTTCGCTGCCGTTATTCGTCGGTCTCGCCGTCGTTCTGCCCCTACTCGGTCATGCCACCTGGCATCTTTATCGCAAGGTGCTCGAACCAGACCCGAATCCTCGGCAAGACCCTCCCCGTCCGCCGAAAGGACGGCGCTACGCGGCCGATTTTCCAGTCTCTCTCCTCCCGTGGGGCCGTGATAAGCCGTAGGTCGAGACCAAAGACCGGGGGCACACGTTCGCGACCATATGGCTGCAGTTTTGATTATTCGGATGCGGCCCCGACGATGAGGTTCTGACGAGGTAAACTGGGCGAATGTCGTTGCCTCGCTTGCGATACTCCCGCGCGCGAATTTGATTGCTGCAACGCAGTATGAGTGATTGAATCTCTAGCGATTAGTCGCAACTACTATGACAGAGATCAATTCGCCAGCGAGGTTAGTGCCATGCTTGCCGAAAAGTTCTTTCTGGTGCTGGAGACACTCTTAAGTCACGCTTCCGATAATGGATCATGTCTGGTCGTAAGCAGCCGCGCGCCACATATCCCGATCAAATTGCCGAACAGAAAGCAAGTTAAGGCGACCAGCTGAGACCGCCTTTGGTTTCGATGAATGTGGGCATTCGCATCATCGGAGCAGCGCCGAGTCCCGCTCCTCCCATCTCCCCCTCAGCCCCCATTCTCCTGTGCCATCACACCATAGGACGACAGAAGGCTGCGAGTGGGCGGTCCAGCGTTGCCATTGTAATTTGCAGGGCCATCCCCAGCGCCAACTTGGATGCGCCTCTTCATTGTCATAAGATATTCATACTCTTTTCCGATGGAGCGACCGTTGAACGCCCCGCAGCCAATCGCGCCCCATTCCGTCGCGGCGATCGCCGTGCGACCTGGTGAGCAGACGGAAATCGAACTTAAGCTGCTGGTGCCGCAAGGCATCCTCGAGAAACTGCGCGAGATGCCCGTCATCGTACAGTACGCGCGCAATCGCGGAGTGATCCGCCGGCTGGAAACGGTTTATTACGACACACCGGAACGGGCGCTGTTTCAAAGCGGCATGTCGTTGCGCGTGCGACGCAGCGGCAAGCATTTCATTCAAACGCTGAAGCTTCTCCCCGACGCCACGCGACCGTTGGCGCGACGACAATGGGAAACGCCGGTTGACAGCATGACCCCTGATCTTACGCGGCTGCCCATCGCCGAGATCGGCGATCCGGTGATGACGCTTGCCCCCGACACGCTGGCGCGAGTATTTGCGACAAACGTTCGACGTCATGCACGACAGCTCAATCTACCTGATGCGTTAGTTGAAATCGTGTTCGACGAGGGGACCATCGAGGCGGGTACGCGCCAGGAAATTCTGTCCGAGATCGAGCTTGAATTGAAGCGCGGCAATACCGGCGTGCTGTTTGATCTCGGAACTCAATTGCTCGACGCCGCACCGCTGCAGATCGGCACACGGAGCAAGGCGGAACGCGGCTACGCGCTGGCGTTCGACGTCGCGCAGCCGGCGACGAAAGCCAAACCTGTCAGCATCACGGCCGAGCACGCGGTTGATGATGTCATTGCGCTCCTGGTGGGTGCCTGCTGGCATCATCTTCTCGATAACTACGCAGTGGCGAAGGAAGGATCCGACCCCGAAGGCGTGCATCAGATGCGCATCGCTTTGCGCCGTCTGCGCACAATCTGTGCGCTGTTCCAGCGGGAGATCCCATCGCCGTCGTTTGAAGCGATCAACAGCGAAGCGAGATGGCTGATGCGACAGCTCGGCCAGACCCGCGATTGGGATGTTTTCGCGACCACCCTTCTCCCTCGCTTGGTAACAACGACACCGGAAGTCGATCTCGGCGGCTTACGCGAAGCGGTCGAACGGCGGCGCAAGTCGAGCTGCGGCGCCCTGCAGGTGGTTCTGACCGATCCGCGCTGCAATCGCTTTCTGCTCTCGCTCGGGCACTGGGTCGAGCGCCGTGGCTGGCGCAACGAGATCGACAGCGACGCGCTGGCTGTCCTGCCGCAGCCAATGCTGACGCTTGCCGACAGGATTTTAGCGCGACTACACCGGAAGGCGCTGAAGCGTGGCGCGCATTTCAGACATCTCGACGCCGATGCGCAGCACGATCTCAGGATTGGTCTCAAGAAGCTGCGCTATGCGGCGGAATTCTTCTTGTCACTTTACGCGACCCATGCGCCCGTCAAGCGCTACGTGGCACGGCTCGCCAGACTCCAGAACAGTCTGGGACGCGCATGTGACATCGCAAGCAGCCGCTCATTGCTCGGCTCCATCAGGCAGGATGATGAGACCGCGCTTCATCTCGCCATCGGCACAGTCACCGGCTGGCAGGCGCGCGACCAGATTGCGGTAGCGAAAACGCTGCGTAAGAGATGGCGGCGGTTCAAGGCGACGCCGTCGTTCTGGGGCCGGTAAAGCTCGTCGTTTGCTGTGACTGGCGCGTGTGACGCGCGGCAGAATGCCCGAACATTGCAAGGCCCGCCTGCAGAAGCGGGCCTCGTGCAGAAATCAGGAAGGGGTCCGTACAATAACCGTCCGCACATGAAAAAGCCCGCTCGAAGCGGGCTAAATCATTGAAATCGTTTCAGATGTTTGGTTGCGGGGATAGGATTTGAACCTATGACCTTCAGGTTATGAGCCTGACGAGCTACCGGGCTGCTCCACCCCGCGCCAAACCTTTCGGAAAACCGGAGAACGAAACGAAGTCGGCCAACGCCAAGGCGTCGATCGATCCCAGTCCGGAGGCTTCCTGAGAAGGCAACCGGGGCAAAGCCCTCGGTGCGAGGGGTATGTACCAATGCCGGCCTGCTTTGGAAAGGGGCAGAGACGATCTTTTTGCGCTTTTATGACGGTGCGGGAAAATGGCGATCTGCCGTGCCTCGGTACAATGCGGCCGGATACGGGCCGCATTGTCCAGAACCACCTTCCAAGGCCCAAACTGGTGCTGTAGCGGCTTAATTCAGCAGGAAGCCACCATCCACGGTCACCGTGCTGCCGGTCATGTAGCGCGACGCCTGCGAGGCCAGCAGCAGGATCGCACCGTCCAGATCGGTCTCGTGGCCGACCCGGCGCTGCGGGATTCGCTTGGCGAGCTTCTCGCCCGCCGGGGTTTCCCAGAATTTGTGGTTCATATCCGTGTCGATATAGCCCGGCGCGATCGCATTGACGCGAATCCGGTTGCCGGCGAGTTCCAGCGCCAGCGCCTTGGTGGCCTGCACGATGCCGGCCTTGGAGATGGTATAGGGCGAGACGAATTTGGTGACGCCGAAACCCAGCACCGAGGCGATGTTGACGATATTGCCCTCCTGCTTCCGGGCAATCATCCGCCGCGCGATTTCGGTCGCTGCGAAATAGGCGCCCTTGAGATTGGCGCCGATGACCGAATCCCAATCGGCTTCGGTCTGGTCGACCGCGAGTTTCTCGACGGCGATGCCGGCATTGTTGATGAGCACGCTGATCGGCCCGAGCGCCGCTTCGGCGGCATCGAACGCCTGGCCGATCGACGCGGTGTCGGTGACGTCCATCTGCACGGCGACGGCGCGGCCACCCTTGCCGGTGATCTCGTCCTGCAGGCTCTTCAGCTTGTCGGTCTGCCGCGCCGCCAGCGCCACGGCCGCGCCATGGGCGGCCAGAACGCGCGCGAATTGCCGCCCGAGGCCCTGCGAGGCCCCCGTGATGAGGATGATTTCTTTACTGACGTCGAATATCCCGGACATGGCATTTCCCTTTGATTTTGCCCTAGTGATACCCGGCCTTGCCGCGATCGCAAACCGCCGCGCTCCACCAATTTCTTTGACGCGGAATTGCCTGCAATGGACGAGGACACGATGAACAGTTTCGATGTCGTCGTTTATGTCGGCCTGATCGTCGCCATGGTCATCGGCTTTCGCGCCGGGTTGTTGCGCAGTGCGGTCACCATCCTGGGCTATCTGATCGCGATGCCGATGGCCGTCTGGATCACCGGGCTGATCGCGCCGCAACTGTCCGGCAACGCCGCCGCTCCGACCACGCAGAACTCACTGCTGTTCTTCGCGATCTTTCTGGTGTCCGGCATCGTGCTGGGCTCGCTGTTACGCATGGCCATCAACGACATGATCGGCCATGAGATCGGCATCGGTGACAGTCTTGGCGGCGCTTTGCTCGGCGCCATCCGGGTCGGCCTGATAGCGGTGACGCTGGTACTGGTCTTCGATCAGTTGATCCCTGCCAATATGCAGCCGGCCTATATGACCGGCTCGCATTTGCGCCCGCTGTTGTCGCTGGCCGGGCAGAAGGGCGTCAAATCGCTGCCGCCGGACGTGACCGCCACCATCGAGCAATGGAAACGCGCGCACCGGCTCTGACATCGGCGCCCTTATCAGGCCGCGCCGGAGCGGCTAGACTGGCCACATCTTCTTCTCTTCGCCATCTCGACAACGTCAGGAGTGATATCGTGGATCTTGGAATCAAAGGCCGTCGCGCGCTTGTCTGCGCATCCAGCAAGGGGCTCGGCCGTGGCTGCGCCGAAGCGCTGGCCGCAGAAGGCGTGCATGTCACGATGACTGCACGCGGCGGCGACGTGCTGGCAGCAGCCGCTGCCGATATCCGCAAGGCCTATCCGGACATTGAGGTCACCGAGGTTGTCGGCGACATCACGACCGTAGAAGGTCGTGAAGCCGCGCTGAAGGCAGCCGGCCAGATTGACATCCTCGTCAACAATGCCGGCGGCCCGCCGCCCGGCGACTTCCGCAACTGGACCCGCGACGACTGGATCAAGGCCATCGACGCCAACATGCTGACGCCGATCGAGCTGATCAAGGCGACGGTAGACGGCATGATGGAGCGCAAGTTCGGCCGTATCGTCAACATCACCTCAGCCGCCGTAAAGGCGCCGATCGATGTGCTCGGCCTGTCCAACGGCGCGCGCAGCGGCCTCACCGGCTTCATCGCCGGCCTGTCGCGCAAGACAGTGCGGGCGAATGTCACCATCAACGGCCTGCTGCCTGGCCCGTTCAACACCGATCGCCTGAAGGGCGTTGCCGCCGGTCAGGTCAAGGCGACCGGCCTGTCGGTCGACGAAATCCTGGCCAAGCGCGCCGCGGAAAACCCCGCTGGCCGTTTTGGCGATGCCGATGAATTCGGTCAGGCCTGCGCCTGGCTGTGCAGCGCGAAGTCCGGCTTCATCACCGGCCAGAACATCGTCCTCGACGGCGGTGCTTTCCCCGGCACGATGTAAATCGGCGATATCTCGAAACGTAAAAAAGGCGATCGGCTTCTGGCCGGTCGCCTCTTCTTTATGTTCCATCCGGACGGAGCGCAGAGCCGCAAGATGATCCATTGCACGCAACGCCGGAAACCCGCATCTTTCCAGCCCAAAAAGAACAATGGAGCGAACGCCTGATGCAATGGACGGTCGGCAAGGTCAGGATCACGCAGATCATCGAAAGCGAAACGATCGGCGGCACACGCTTCATTCTCCCACAGGTCGGCCCCGATGAAGTCCATGCGCTGCCATGGCTGATGCCGGAATTTGCAACTCCGGAAGGCCGGCTGAAAATGTCGATCCATGCACTGGTCTTGGAAACGCCGACGCAAAGGATCGTGGTCGATACCTGTCTGGGCAACGACAAGCAGGGCCGTTCGGTCCCGACCTGGAATAACCTGCACACGCCTTTTCTCGAGAACATGACGGCGGCTGGCTTCGCACCAGAGAGTATCGACACGGTGCTGTGCACGCATCTGCATGTCGATCATGTCGGCTGGAATACGAAACTGGTTGATGGCCGATGGGTGCCGACATTCGCGAACGCACGCTATGTGTTCGGCCGGCAGGAATATGATTACTGGAAGACGCATAGCGATACAGCGTCGCATCTCGCGGTGTTCAACGATTCCGTGAAGCCGATCGTGGATGCCGGACTGGCCGATCTCGTCGCCAGCGACGCGCAACTCTCGGACGAGATCACGCTCATTCCGACACCCGGTCACAGCCCCGGCCATATGAGCGTACACATCACATCCGCAGGCGAGGAAGCGTTGCTCACGGGCGATGCCGCGCATCATCCGGTGCAGATGGCGCATCTTGAGTGGTCGTCCACGGCGGATGCAGATCCGCTGCAAGCCGCCGTATCGCGGCGTGCATTGTTCTCGCGCTTCGCCGATACGCCGACGCTGGTGATCGGCGGTCACTTCGGCGCCGGGCGCATCGCGCGCAAGGGTGACGCCTTCAGATTTTCCGCGCTGCAGCACCAGTTTTTGCGGCCCTGACCTCTCAGTCGCGCGGTTGAATTTCCCCGCGCCCTGTTCCACAACCTTTCAGACAAGCCCCAAGGGAGACGACAATGAAGCTCGTAAGATACGGCGCGTTCGGCAGCGAAAAGCCGGGACTGATCGACAAGGACGGCAAGCTGCGCGACCTCTCCGGGCAGATCAAGGATCTGGCTGACGATGCGTTCGCACCCGCCAATCTTGCCAAGCTCGCCGCGCTCGACCCTACATCGCTGCCTGCGGTAGGCGGCTCGCCGCGCATCGGCTCGCCCGTCGGCGGCAAGCCGAAATTCATTGCCATCGGCCTGAACTATGCCGATCACGCCGCTGAATCGAACATGCCGATTCCATCGGAGCCCATCGTCTTCATGAAGGCCCTCAACAGCCTGTGCGGCCCCAATGACGATGTCGAAAAGCCCCGCGGCTCGACCAAGCTCGACTGGGAGGTCGAACTCGCCATCGTCATCGGCACGAAGGCAAAATACGTGACCGAAGCCGATGCGCTGAAGCATGTCGCCGGCTACAGCGTCTGCAACGACGTGTCCGAGCGCTTCTTCCAGATCGAGCGCGGCGGCCAATGGACCAAGGGCAAGTCCCATGACACCTTCGGCCCACTCGGCCCGTGGCTGGTGACACCAGACGAAGTCGGCGACGTGCACAAACTCAGCATGTATCTCGACGTCAACGGCAAGCGCTGCCAGACCGGCTCGACTGCGACCATGATCTTCAATGTGCCGCAGATCGTCTCGTATCTGTCCGGCATGATGACGCTGATGCCCGGCGACATCATCACCACGGGCACGCCGCCCGGCGTCGGCCTCGGCATGAAACCGCCGAAATTCCTCGAAGTCGGCGATGTCATGACGCTCGGCATCGAGAAGCTCGGCGAGCAGAAGCAGAAAGTGATTGCGGCTTAAGCGCCCTTCATTTCGCGCGGACATGCAGAGGCGTGTCCGCGCTTTTTCAATCTATGAAAGATACTAATCATGAAGTTGACTTTTTCTCCGGGCTCGCCTTTCGCACGCAAGGTGCGCATCGCGGCGATCGAACTCGGACTGATCGACAAGATCGAACTGGTGGCGGCTTCGGTCGCACCGACGCAGAAGAATGAGGCCTATTCGCACGACATCAGCCCGGTCAGGAAGTTGCCGGCACTGATCCTCGACGACGGCAATGTCATCGTCGATTCCTATGTCATCACCGAATATCTCGACGAGCTCGCCGGCGGCGGCAAGCTAATCCCGGCCTCGGGTCCGGCGCGCTGGAAGGTGAAGAGCGAGCATGCGATGCTGCAGGGCATGACGGATGCGATGCTGCTGTGCCGCTACGAGGTCGGCGTGCGTCCCAAGGAGCTGCTGTGGCAGGCCTGGTATGATGATCAGTGGGATCGCGCCTGGGAGGGCCTCACGCGTTTCGAGAATCATCCCGACATTCTGACGCGTCCGATGGATGCGGCGCAGATCGCGCTCGTCTGCGTGCTCGGTTATGCCGACTTCCGCTTCCCGGATTGCGGATGGCACAAGGCGTTTCCGAAACTCGACGCCTTCCACGACAGGATGCTGCAGCGGGAATCGATCAAGATCTCCGTTCCGCCAAAGGGTTAGAGCGAGAATGCTGGATGAGGAAATCCAGCACCGAACTTGCGGCGATATTGCAGCGGCTGCGGCAATCTTGCGGCAGGCCTAATCGAACAGCGAGGGCGTGTGATTCACATACGCGCCCTCGATGGCGAGCATCTTGAGCTTGGTCTCGACGCCGCCATTGGCCGAAAATCCGCCCGGCTTGCCGCCGGCCGCCAGCACCCGATGACACGGCACGATCACCGGACACGGATTTTGCCCCATCGCCTGCCCGACATTGCGTGACAGTTCGACGCCGCCGAGCTTCTTGGCGATATCGCCATAAGTCAGCGTCGCGCCCGGCGGGATCTGTCGGGCAATCGCATAGACGTTGCGATTGAATTCGGGGACGTCGGTGAGATCGAGATCGATATCGAGAAGATCGACCGGCGTGCCGGTCATCAGTTCGACGATACCGTCGATGGCTGCCTGCACCGCCGGCGGCGGTGCGGCTTCGACGATATCCGCGTGGCGCTGCTTGATGCGCACGCGGGTCTGTTTTTCGTCCGGCTGCGGCAATTGCACGGCAACGATGCCGCGATCGGCCCATGCGATGCCGCAACGGCCGAGGGCGGTGTCGAAGAGAGTGAACTGAACGTCGGTCATATGAGCCTCCATCGATCGCATCAGCATCCGATGTGGTGAGGTCCGGAGTGTGCGACGATCTTCAGCCATTCGCCACCCGATTCCGGAGTGGCAAACAGCTTTGTCTCAGCTCTGCTCGCGTGACGGCATGGCGGCCGCCTTGTGGATGAAGGCCTGGCCGAGCATGTCGAGGATTTCCTTGGTGGCCACGAACATGAAGACACCCGCCTCGGTGTCGAAGGAGATGCCGACCACGGTCGGATCAGGCTGGAAGTCCAACAGGCTGTAGCCCTTCAGCGGGAGGGCCGGAACTTCTTTCGGATTCGACATGTCGGTCTCCCGCGTCAGTGAAAGGCTCGTGAAAGCCGGAATAACGAGGGCTTAGACAACAATTCAGGGGACGCCAAGGCGTTATTTCGTAGCTCTGGTCCGGCTCTTCCAACGACAATCGGAGCCGCGCCGGCGGCCCCGATCTTCGGAAATCCAGGCCACGCGATGGCAATGGCGGACTTACTCGTCGTCCTGCATCGCTGCAGCGAGCTTGTCGTAATATTTGCCGACCAGATCGATATTACCCTTGTTCTCGATCGCGGGCGGAGGCGATTTGAGCGCAGCATTGAGATCGGCGAGCGCGGCCTGCTTGTCCTTGGCCGGCATCTTCTTGTCGGCCTGCACGGCCGCGATCTGCTTCTTGAACACTGCTTCGGGGCCGACATATTGCTTGGTCTGCGGATCGAAGCCGCCCAGCACCAGCATGATATTTTCGACGACGTCGTTGTAGTCGCCGTAATTCGCGAAGCCGTTTTTCTTGGCGACGTCATCGAGCTGCGCGATCACCTTGGGATCGGGTTTGTCGGGCGCCTGCTGCGGCAGCTTGGCGGTGACCGCATCGAGATCCTTCTGCGCGGCCAGTACCTGCTCGATCTGCTTGTCCGTCAGCGCAATCTGCTTTGGCGCCGGCGCATTTTGCGCGGGGGCTGCAGTGGGTGCGGGCGTGGGTGGCGTCTGTTTCGCGGCGGGCTGTTTCTGCGCCTGCGCATATGCGGCGCCGGTAACGGGAATCGCCGCAAGGCCTGCGATAGCCAGAGCAGCGACGGCTGGGCGAAGGATAGAACGCATGAAAATCTCCTCGGCAAATTGGTGCGACCGGCGAATGTCGATCGCGGAACGGGTCCGGTTCAACGAGCCCGGTTGGCAGAGGGTGGAATGCTGCAGGTGAATCGTGGCTGAATGATCGCAACGCCCGATTGGGCCTGGCGCCGGCGAAACCAACCGTCCGTCAGGCTCGACACATGGCAGCGGCGAAAATGCACGGACCCTTCAGCCCGCGGCGTTCCGCGCCGGGTCATTCGTCTTTCAGCGCCACGGCGAGCTTGTCGTAATGCTTGATGGCGAGGTCGATATTGCCCTTGTTCTCGACCGCCGGCAGCGGCGATGCCATCCGGGCATTGAGTTCCTCCAAGGCTTCCTTTTTGTCTTCTGCCGACAGGCTCTTGTCCGCCTGAACGGCGGCAATCTTCTGCTTGATCACGGCAGCGGGACCTACATAGGTCTTCGTCGCCGGATCGATTCCCGCCATGACGAGACCGATATTGTCGAGCACGATCGTGTAGTCGCCATAGTCTGCGAAGCCGTGTTTCTTCGCGACGTCGTTGACCTGCGCGAGAACCGCAGCGTTCGATCCGGCAGCGGCAACGAATCCATCGAGATCTTTCTGGGCCGCCAGTAGCGCCACGATCTGCTTTTCAGTCAGCGCCAACTGCTTCGCAGCGGGTGCCTGCTGCCTGGACGCCTGCGCGAGGGCAACCTCACTGGCGGGCAACGAGACGCAAAGGGCCGTCGCGGTGAATGTCAGAGCGATAGCGTAACGAAAGGTCAGATACATGCCGAGGTCCTGTTGGTAGGTGTCCTCGGTAAGTCGCTCGATCGACAAGATCGTTCAGCGATAGCGGTAATATTTTCCAGACGGATCAGTCGTATTGGAGATGCAGTTCAGAGAGCACCCAAACGCAAAACGCCGCCTCCCGGGAGGGAAGCGGCGTTTTGTGTTGAGA